>JBKJSO010000180.1:0-7042 GCA_046595835.1 Acidimicrobiales bacterium
CCCACCTCGAGCCCGCCCTTGGCCGCCGCCGATGCCGGCACGACCTCGGTGACGAAGGCCCCCGTGGTGCGGTCAACGCCGAAGCGCTGCCGAACGGCAGCGGCGAGGCCGGCCACATCGGTGCTGGAGACGCCAAGGAAGGCCTGGTCAGGGGTGACGCTCCCCTTGCCCGCCTCCAGGTCGCTGATGATCGGCTTCGCGCGATCGATGGCGATGGAGAACCCCAGGTTCTGGGCATCCGCGACGATCGCGGTGTTCATCCCCACCACCTGGCCGGCCGCGTTCACCAGCGGGCCACCAGAGTTGCCGGGGTTGATGGCGGCGTCGGTCTGGATGAGCCCCTGCAGCTGCACCCCCTGGGCGTCGAGGTCGCGGTCCTTGGCGGAGACGATCCCGCGGGTCACGGTGGGTTGCCCCCCGAGGTTCAGCGCGTTGCCGATGGCGATCACCTCGTCGCCGACTCGGAGGTCGTCTGATGAGCCGAGGTCGGCGGGCACGAGGTTGCTGACCCCGGAGATCTTGATCACCGCCAGGTCGTCGTCGGGCGAGGCGCCGACCAAGGTGGCGTCGTGCTGCGTGCCGTCGGCCAGCACGACGGTCATGGCGCCGAGGCTGCCGATCACGTGTGCGTTCGTGAGGATCAGCCCGTCCTTGGTGAGCACGATGCCCGACCCGGCGCCCTGGAAGACGCCACGCGAGGTCGTCTGGCTGGTCTCGATGGCCACCACCGAGGGCTGCACCTTGGCGAGGATGCCCCCGATGTCGAGGGCGCCTTGCGCCGTGGTGATCGGCGTGGCAACGGCCCGCCCGGACCCGGAGGTGGCGTCGTCGTCGAGGGCCATGGTGAGACCGCTGGCGACGAGGGCGGCGACGACGGCCCCCACGAGGCCGCCGATCAGCGCCGAGCGGCGGCCGGAGGGGCCGCCCGCGGCCGGGGCGGAATCGGCCACGGGCGGCGAGGGGGGCGGCGCGACCGGCCAGGCCGGCGGGGCGGCCGGCGTGACGAGCGTGTCAGCCGCGGTGTCGGGCTCCGACCAGGCCCAGCTTGCGCTGGTGGGCGTTGCGCCAGGGTGCTGCTCGGACTCGGGGTCGCTGGGTGCCATGGACCCATCCTCGCTGGCGCGGCGCCGGTTGCCACCGCGCGAGCTCGCTCGATTCTCAGGAATTCTTCAGCGGATTCGGGAACCAAAGCGCCGCCCGCGCCGTAGAACATGGTGTCGGCCTCGAAAGGCGGTTCCATGGAGCTCGAATGGATGGCACGAGGGCTGTGCGCCAACCTGCCACCGTCCACGTTCTTCCCCAGCGACGGCGTCGGAGTTGAGGTCGCTCGCAGGATCTGTGCCGACTGCCCCGTACGGGAGCGATGCCTTGAGCACGCGCTCGTCCACCGCATCGATCACGGCGTATGGGGTGGCTGCTCTGAGCGGGAGCGCCGGCGGATCCTCAAGCGCCGACGGGCCGCGCGGCCCGCGACGGTCGGGTAGCCCAGCCCTCGATCGAAGGGCGAGCAGCCTGGTAGATCAGGCTTTGGGTTCGTCGTCGTCGGTGCCCGACTCCTTGAGGCCCTGCTTGAACTCGCTCTGTGCCTTGCCGAGCGAGCGGGCCAGCTGCGGCAGCTTGGTGCCGCCGAAGAGGACGAGGATGACCACCAACACGATGAGGAGCTCTGGGGCGCCGAGGTTCACGAGCTGAACGGTACCAGTCGCTCCACCGCGATCCGCATCGCGGCACACACCAGCGTGCCAGGCTCGGATCGTGCTCGAATGCGTGATCAACATCAGCGAGGGCAGCGACCTTCGGCTGGTCGGAGCGATCGCGTCAGAGGCGGGAGCCGCGCTGCTCGATGTGCACAGCGATGCGCATCACAACCGGTCGGTCCTCACCGTCGTCGGTGAGGACGCCGCACGGGCGATCGCCACCGCCGCCGTGTCCGAGCTCGACCTGCGCCAGCACCACGGCGTGCACCCCCGCCTCGGGGTGCTCGACGTGGTGCCCTTCGTGGCGCTGGAGGACGCCACTGCACTGCAGGCCCTCCGTGCTCGCGATCGCTTTGCGGCATGGCTGAGCGAGGCCCACGACGTGCCGTGCTTCCTCTACGGCCCCGAGCGATCGCTGCCCGACGTGCGTCGCGAGGCGTTCCGTTCCTTCGCCCCCGACACCGGACCTGTGCTGCCCCACCCCACGGCGGGGGCCACCGCTGTCGGCCAGCGGGGTGTGCTCGTCGCCTACAACGTGTGGATTGACGGAGCGGACCTCGAGACCGCGCGTCGGATCGCGGCGGCCGTGCGTGGCCCCGGACTGCGAGCCCTGGGGCTCCAGGTCGGCCCCCGAGTGCAGGTGTCGATGAACCTGACCGACCCGGCCTTGGTGGGTCCGGCGGCTGCCTACGACGCGGTGGCCGCGTGTGCTGCGACGATCGCCGGGACGACCGCGAGCGGGGCCGAGCTCGTTGGCCTGCTCCCCGACGCCGTGCTCTCGCTGGTGCCCGAACGACGCTGGGTCGAGCTCGGCCTCGGGGCCGACCGAACCATCGAAGCCCGATTGCGGCGGCGGAAGCGGCGCTAGGCGGTGGTGGCGGTGCGGCGGGCGAGCGCACGCTGACGGCGCAGTCGACGCCGCTCTCGCTCGCTCATCCCGCCCCAGATGCCGAACTTCTCGCCGTTGACCAGCGCGTACTCGAGACAGTCCGCTCGCACGACGCAGCCCCGGCACACCTCCTTGGCCTCGCGCGTGGAAGCGCCGCGTTCGGGAAAGAAGAGATCAGGGTCGACGCCGAGGCAGTTTGCGTAGTCCTGCCAGGACTTGTCATCAGGCTCGATGGAGATGGGGATCTGCACGTGCCCTCCTCCCGTGGTGGGACGGTGGGTCAATGGAACGGGATCGGACTGGCACCTCCGCGACCGGCGGATACCACATCCGTAATTACATTGGTGTGATCTTGGTCTCTCTGAGCGCTCCGCGCAAGGGGAAGCCCCGGATTTGCTGGGGTGCCACCGACCAGCGGCCGAGGGTCGTTGCAGTGGGCGGCCGGCGCGAGGGACACTCACCCTCGCATGGCAGCGCACATGGCTCCCCGAGATCGTGTCCGCACCTGGGGAGCGCTTCTCGTGGCGATGGGCGTTGCGCTGGCGGTGTTCGGCCTGATCGACACGCACCCAGGGTCCGACGTCGCGCCTGGGGGCGACCCCGGACACCTGGCGGTGAGCTCCCCCACCGTGCTCGGATCGGTCGTGACGGCGGCGCCCGTCGCCCCCGCGGCTGACGCGGCCAGCCCCGCCACGTTCGCTCCCGCCGTCGCTCGATCAGTCACCGTCGCCGGCCGCAACGCCGCCTCGCCCCGTCCGACCCGAGGCGATTCGCCCGTCACCACGGGAGCGACCACCTCCTCGACCGCTGGCTCCACCACCACACCGCCCACCATCGCCCCGCCGCTGACGATCGAGAACACCACCACCACCACGGATCCAGGCACCAGCTCGACCTCGACGACCGAGTCGACGACCACTTCCGAGGCGACCACCACGACCGGGCCGTAGCCCGGCGATCTACGCGGGTCGGCGGTCTCGACCCGTGCGCATCGCCCGCTTCTGCTCGATGAAGTCCACGAGCACATAGTCGCCCAGCGTCTCGGGCGTGGTGAAGAAGGCTCGGCCACGATTCATCTGCGTGAGCTTCTCGACGAAGGTCTTGAGGTAGGGCGTGGCATCCAGCATGAACGTGTTGATGCGGATGCCCTCCTTGGTGCAGCGGGCCACCTCGCGCAGGGTGGCGTCGATCGTCTCCTGCACGGGCGGGTAGCTGAAGAACGGGGCCGCCATCCCGGTCTCGAAGTGAGCAGTGGGCTCGCCGTCTGTGATCATGATGATCTGCTTGGTGCCCGTCTGACGGGCCAGCATCTGACGGCTGAGCAGGAACGCGTGCTGCATGTTGGTGCCGTAGACGAAGTCCCACGACACCTCGGGCAGCTGCTCCGGCGTGATCACGCGAGCCACCTCGCTGAAGCCCACGATGCCGAGGAAGTCGCGCGGGAACTGCATCGAGATGAGCGAGTGGAGGGCCATCGCGACCTTCTTGGCGGCAAGGAAGTTGTCGCGCATCGGCATCGACAGGGACAGGTCGAGCATGAGCACGGTCGAGCTGCGCACCACCTGCTCGGTCTGCTCGATCTCGAAGTCGTCGGGCGTGAGGCGCACCGGGGTGCCACCACCGGTACGGCGGATGGCGTTGCGGACGGTGCGCTCGATGTGCAGGTTGAAGGGGTCGCCGAACTCGTAGGGCTTCGTGTCGTAGGTGCGCTCGTGGCCGATGCCCGTGCGTTCGATCTCGTGCCGGCCGAGCTTGTCGCGTGCGAGCTTCGAGAAGAGGTCGGACAGCGCGTTGCGACCGATCTTGCGCAGGCCCTTGGGCGTGAGCTCGAGCTTGCCTTCCTTGTTGTTGATCAGACCGGCGTCCTCGAGCTGCTGGGCCAGCTTGGCGAGCTGCTCGAGGCTGCGAGCGGCGTCGTCACCGAGGAGCTCGCGGGCCCGGTCGATGTCGACCTCGGCGAGGGCACCCGGGCTCGTTGCCCCCCGCATCATCTGCTCGAGCTGATCAAGATCCCCCAGCTCGTTGAGCATCTGGGCCGCCTCCGCGAAGCCGAGGGGGTCCTGGCCGGAGAAGTCGTAGCTGCGCTCCCAGCCCATCTGCGGGAAGAGCTGCTGGAGGTGACCGCCGAGCTGATCCATCTGCCAGCGGAGGTCCATGTCCTCCATGAGCTGCTCGGACAGGCCCTGGAGCTGGGCGCGCTGCTCGGGGGTCATCGAGTTGAGCATCGACTGCATGGCGGCCATGCGCTGGGCCATGAGCTCAAGCAGCTCGTCGAGCGTTTCGGGGTTCTCCGGGAAGAAGTCGGCGTAGCGCTCCATGAACTGCTCGAAGGCGGCCTGGGTGTCCTGGCCGGCCTCCTTCAGGGCGAGGAGGTCGTTGAGGTCGGAGAGCATGTCCTTCATGCGCTGCATCGCCTCGGGGCTGACGTCCTGCATCGCGCCGGCCATCTGGTTGAAGTAGCTCTGGGCGAGCTGCTGGCGGAGCTGGTCCATGAGCTCGTCGAAGCGCTCCCGGGCCTCCGTGGAGGTGAACTCGTACTGCTGGAGGTCCTTCACCATCCCGGCCAGGTCGGGGGGGAGCATGTCGAGCTGGAGGTTGCGCTCGGCCACCACCTGGTCGGTGATCTCCTGACGGCGCTGGTCGCCAGACGCCTGCGCCTCGCGGGCCAGCTCGTCGAGCCCCTCGCGCTCGGTGTCGAGCACCTCCCGCAGTGCTTCGGCGATCTCCTCGTAGACGCCGCCGAGGTCGTGCTGCTCGAGGCGCTCGCGACGCTGGCGGCGCAGCCGCTCGATGAGGTCGCGCATGCCCATGAGCTGCTCGTCGTTGCGGTCGCGGAACCCCTGCTGCATGAGCCGGCGCAGCGCCGCGTGAAGATCACCGTGGTAGAGGAGGTCGTCGGTGATCTCCTCGAGGATCGACTCGGCGTCGAGGTCGAATCCGACCTGGGTGCCGTCCCAACGCGAGTAGCGGAAGTGCGGGCCAGCCATCGCCGCCACCGTATCGACCAAACCGGTTCTGTGAAGCGTCGCCACCGAATAGCGGTGGTGAGGGTGCAGAGATCGGGTGCGTGCGGTGGTCAGGCCCTGGCGCGGTAGGTGGCCCGCTGGCCGACCGCGTCCTTGTTGAGCCGCTTGCTGAGGTGCAAGCCCTCGAGGATCAGCTCCACCGCTGACGCGACGGACGCGGCCGACTCGTCGCCCCCCGTGAGCGAGGTGACCGCGTCTCGCAGTGCCGGCTGCTGCTCGACCAGGGTGACGTATTCGGCGGAGGTGACGTCCTCACCAGTGTGGATCACCGCCCCCTCGTCGAAGCTGGCGACGATCGGGCGGAACTGCTCGGGCGTGAAGCGGTCCTTGAACACCGTGAGCACGGCCGCCTTCACGAGCGTCTCGGCGATCTGCGCATCTCGGCCCTCCTCGAGGGACTCGATCTCGATCTTGCCCATCATCGACGCCGGGAGCGCATCGAGGTCGCTCACCCGCGGCGATACCTCGCGCTCGCCGTGGCGCAGCGCGCGGCGAGCCGCGTTGGCCACCATCACCTCGTGGTTGGTGATCGTGAAGCGCACGGACACCCCCGAGCGCTGGTTGATGTGGGGGCTGGACCGGGCCAGGTGCGAGAGCGTCGCGACGATCTCCGTCATGTAGTCGGGGACCGACACCCGGACGCCCTCGGCGGACAGCGGGGTGGCTTCCTGGAGGGCGATCGCCACCTCCGTGTCGACCTCCAAGGGGTAGTGGGTGCGGATCTGTGAGCCAAAGCGATCCTTCAGCGGCGTGATGATCCGTCCTCGGTTCGTGTAGTCCTCAGGGTTGGCCGATGCGAACAGCACGAGGTCGAGGGGCAGGTTGATCTTGTAGCCCCGCACCTGGATGTCGCGCTCCTCGAGCACGTTGAGCAGGCCGACCTGGATCCGCTCGGCGAGGTCAGGCAGCTCGTTGATCGCGAAGATGCCTCGGTTCGTGCGGGGCACGAGCCCGTAGTGCAACGTGAGCTCGTCGGAGAGGTACCGACCCTCCGCCACCTTGATCGGGTCGACCTCGCCGATGAGGTCGGCGATCGAGGTGTCCGGGGTTGCGAGCTTCTCGCCGTAGCGGGCGGAACGGTGCACCCAGTCGATGCGCGTCTCGTCGCCGTGCTCGGCGATCAGGTGCAGCGCGTACCGCGAGATCGGGGCCAGCGGATCGTCGTTGACCTCGGACCCGGCGACGATCGGCATCCATTCGTCGAGCAGTTCGACGAGCGATCGGATCATCCGCGTCTTCGCCTGACCGCGCTCGCCGAGGAACACGATGTCGTGGCCGGCGAGTAGCGCGTTCTCGAGTTGCGGCACGACCGTGTCCTCGTAGCCGAGGACCAGTGGGAACAGCGGCACCCCGTCGCGGATGCGCGCGATCGCGTTGCGTCGCACCTCTTCCTTGACCGAGCTGGACTCCCAGCCCGACGCCTTCAGTTC
>JBKJSO010000244.1:0-3072 GCA_046595835.1 Acidimicrobiales bacterium
GCTTTCGCACGCTCCTCGCCTCGCCGGATCTCTACGGATGGAGCTGGGACGAGGCCATCTTCGACCAAGCGGGCTACGGCAACCTCGACGTGGCTGGGGCCCACGACCTCTTCGACAGACGGCCCGAGATCGCCGGGTGGTCGGGTGCGTACTTCGGCGCCGACTCCCTTGACGGGCGCAACGTCCCGCTGCTTGGCATGACGGCGGACAGCGAGGTGGCGCCTCCGCTGCTGTCAGGCCGGATGATCCGGTCGGGCGATGAGGTCGTTCTGGGCTCCGCGACCGCTGACGACCTCGGCAAGCAGGTCGGGGACGACGTGCGCATCGGTGTCGGCCACGAGCTGGCGACGCTGCGCGTGGTCGGCACTGCCACCTTCCCCGCGATCGGGATCAGCCACGGTGCGCACACCTCGCTCGGCGTCGGAGCACTGGTGGTGCCGGATCGCGTCCCTGGGTTCGCACGCCAGGCGAACGGCGAGGGTCCCCCCGGGGCGGCGCAAGGGCTGGCCGGGCCGCCGGTCATCTTCGTGCGATTCGAGCCTGGGGCGGACCGACATGCGGCGCACCAGGTGGTGGCGAAGGCCGGCGCCAAGATCGGCCAGTACCCCGGGTCGGCCCACGTGATCGGTCCCCAACGTTCGGCCGAGATCGCGAACTCGCGTGACGTCGGGAGCGCGCCAGCGCTGCTCGCGCTGACCCTCGCGGTGGCCGCATCGGTCTCGCTCGCGTTCGCACTCGCGGCATCGGTGCGCCGTCGCCGCCGCGAGCTCGCGCTGCTCCGATCGCTCGGGTTCACCCAACGACAGCTCGCCGCCAGCGTCGCATGGCAGGCCACCGCCACCATCGCCGTCGGGCTTGTCGTCGGCGTCCCCGTGGGGGTTGCTCTCGGGCGGGTGCTGTGGAGTGGATTCGCCCAACAGCTCGACGTCGTGCCGAGAGCGACCATTCCCGTCGGGCTGCTGCTCGTCGTCGTCGTGGTGGCCTTTGCCGTAGCCAACCTCACCGCGGCGATCCCGGCCCGTGCGGCCCGACGGATCCATCCCGCGACCGTGCTCGCCGCCGAATGAACCCGAACGCGGCCGGTCGGGGAGGCCGGACGCGACACAGCGGCCCGGAGGCCGCTGTGCGCTCGGTGGTCGGAACCGGCGTCGATCCGGTGACCTTCCGCTTTTCAGGCGGACGCTCTGCCTACTGAGCTACCCGACCGAGATCTCCAGCTTCTAGCGGTCCCGACGGGATTTGAACCCGCGACCTCCGGCTTGACAGGCCGGCGTGCACTCCAAACTGCACCACGGGACCGTGGTGACTGAACTTCTTTCGCACCCCCAACGGGATTCGAACCCGTGCTGCCGGCGTGAAAGGCCGGTGTCCTAGGCCGCTAGACGATGGGGGCTTGGGACACCGAGATGGCGGCCCGGGATTGCTCCCCGTTGAGGGTAGGGGCGAGACACTAGCAGTGCCGCTCGCGGGCTCAAATCTCGACACCGCTGCGCTCAGACGTCGGCATCGGTGGCCGGCGGCAGGCCCTCGGTGAGCGCGTCGACCACCTCGCTCAGCAGAAAGCCGAGGTACTCGTACACGGCGTAGGCGGGCGCGTCGGGATCGTCGGCCTCAACGTCGAGCAGCTCCTCGCCCACGTCGAGGCGCGTGCCGAGCACGAGACGCAGGTCGTTGAGCGAGCTCAGCCAGGCGCCGAGCTGCTCCTCGGTGAGCTCGTCGGTGTCGAGGGTGGCCTCCACGGTGGCCAACGCGGTGAGGCGACGTTCAAGCAGCTCGTCGCGCACGAGCTGCTGGTACTCGCGGTCGCGCTCGGGGTCGTCGTGGTAGGCGGTGGGGAACAGGCGTCGGACCGACGGGTCGTCGGTGGTCTCGGCGAGCAGCTCGCGGAGCTGGTCGGCGAGGTTGCGCAGAAGCGTGCGCTCCGGCTCCGGGATGTGGACCTCATAGGTGCCACCGCGCGTGCGACTGACTCGCCGTCGACGGAAGATCCCCATCAGGTGTCGTGCTGCATCGTCGCCCACAGCCCGTGCTCGTGGAGGCGGAACACGTGCAGCTCGCAGGTCTCGCGGGGGCCGTTGGCCACGGCGGCCCGCCCCTCCGTGTGCACCTGCATCATGAGGCGGTCGGCCTTGGCCTGCGGGAAGCCGAAGAGCTTCTGCAGCACGAAGGACACGTAGGACATCAGGTTGATGGGGTCGTTCCACACGAGCACCACCCAGGGGACGTCCTCCTGGGTGCTCGTGTCATCGACCGGCTGGTCGACCTCGATGGGCGCGGGAGCGGGCACCGGGCCGGCCATCACGACACCGCCGGCGCCGCGCCAGCGACGGGCTGCCGCGTGGGCACGACGGTGGTTGCGGGCACGGGCTCGGTGAGGGCGAGGAACAGGCGCAGCGCGCCCACCCACACGAGGACGGAGCCCAGCACGTGGAGGGCGACCAGCGGCTCGGGCACGCCGGTGAAGTACTGGAAGTACCCGAGCGTGCCCTGGGCGACGATGGCGCCGACGAGCAGGTTGCCGCGCCCCACGACGTGCGGATCAGCGTCGCCCCGATTGATCTGGCGCAGCACGACCACCACGAGGCCGAGGAGCAGCCACACGGCGAGGCTGTGGATCCGGGCCACGCTCGTGACCGCGAAGGGCAGCCGGGCGGCGGCGTCGTCGCCACCGTGGGGGCCGCTGCCGGTGACCAGCGTGCCGGTGACGAGCACCAGAGCGGCGAGGCACACGAGCGCCCGCGCCCGCATGATCAGCTGTGGGGTGGCGCTGGCCTGGCGTCGCACGCCGTCAGGCTCGCCCGCCCGGTGGTGGAGCACGACGGCGTTCCCGACCAGCACTGCGGAGAGGAGGTAGTGGCCAGCCACGGCGATCGGGGTGACGTGCAGCAGCACCACGAGCCCGCCCAGGAGGGCCTGGGCGAACACGCCGGCCACCAGCCCCCACGACCACAGGGTGAGGTCCCGGCGAGCCGGTGCCCGCCGACGGGATCCGAGGACGGCGAGGGCCACGGCCACCGACACGGCCCCCGTGAAGAGGCGGTTGAGGAACTCGATCCAGCCGTGCGCGCCCGT
>JBKJSO010000001.1:0-2562 GCA_046595835.1 Acidimicrobiales bacterium
GCGGTGGACAACACGCTGCGATTGGCGACCGCGGACAGCAGCACCGCGGCGAGCAAGGTCGCCGAGAACGCCACCACGGTGATCATCGGATCCACATCATCACCTTCTCACCCTGAGCGCGCTTGATCCCAGGCTCGGTGTACCGTGGCGGTGACACGACGAGTGAACCCGGAGTCGTGTCGAGACCGCCCGCTGATTGGCCCGCGGCTTCCGGGGAGCGGTGCTCCAGACCCTGGCAGCGTTTGCATCAGGACACGCGGAGTCTCGTACCGCACTCCCTCCGGAGCCGGACGCGACCTTGAGTCTTGGGCCGTTCGCCCGCCGCGCAGAGGAGCAGAGATGTCGACGCAAACCGTTCTCGTTGGAGTCGACGGCTCGCCCGCGGCCCGACGTGCGTTGCAATGGGCGGCGGAGCAAGCCGGAGGAGAGGGCATGGTCGTGGCCGTGCACGTGCTCACGCCCTCGCTCGAGTTCTGGCGAGATCTCTCGCCGACGGGGCTTACCGCATGGCGCGAGAAGCTCAGCGACACCCTAGAGCGGGAGTGGATGGAACCCCTCGACACGGCGGGGACCAAGCACGAGGCCTTGTTGGTGGAGGACGACTCGGTCGACGGGGCGCTGCTGCGCATCGGCGATGAACGTCACGCCGACATGGTCGTGCTCGGAAAGCACGGTCACGGCGACCTGACTGACCGGTTGCTCGGCAGCGTGACCTACAAGGTGGCGCACCGATCGTCGCGGCCGGTGATGATCATCCCGGCCGACTGGGCTCCCGAGTTGTCGTGACCCGGCGCGGTCGCGCCATCTGGCGAGCCGCGGAGAAAAGTGCGCAAACGAACTGAAGGGAGGTCAGCGATGACCGACATCGAAGAGACAGACGGTCGGCCTACAGCGGATCTACGTGCTCGCCACGCCGAGCTCCGAGCCGGTGCCTCGCAACTGGCCCACGTCGCAGCGGGACTGAACGAGTGGTCGGCACCAGACACGCCTGACCAGCTCACCGAGATCCGCGGGTTCCTCTCCGGTCGACTTCTGCCGTACTGCGAAGCAGAGGACGCCGTCCTCTACCCGATGATGGACAAGGTCATGGGCGCCCAGCCGGTGACTTCGACGATGACTGCCGATCACGACGCCATCCGGGAACGCTTCGACGGTTTCACTTCCGTCGTCACGGCGATTGGCGTCGGTCCGCCGACAACGGCCGAGCTGGAAGCACTACGTGAGCACCTCTACGCCCTGTGGGCGATCATCGATCTGCATCTGACCAAGGAGGAAAGGATCCTGTTCGCCACCCTCGACGAGCGGCTCTCTTCTGCCGATGCCAAGACGCTGAACGAGAAGATGAGCGTCTTCGGGGGTGTCCGTTGAGCCCACCTCGCCCGCGATCCGCTTCGACGCCGGAGCGCCAGCGGTCATGACGATCGTGCACCGGGTCCTGCCCGCGGAGCCGCTCACGTCCCTGGCCGCCTACTTGGCGGAGGGCGGGGGCCGCGGGCTCGCGGCGGCCCGCGCCATGGAGCCTGACGCGCTGATTGCTGAGGTCGCGACGTCGGCTTTGCGTGGGCGCGGCGGCGCCGGGTTCCCGACCGGCGTCAAGTGGCGCACAGTTCGCGACAACCGGGGCGCGGAGCCGGCGACGGTGGTGATCAACGGCGCCGAGGGTGAGCCAGGCACGTTCAAGGACCGGGCGATCCTCCGCGCCGACCCCTACCAAGTGCTCGAAGGTGCACTCATCGCCGCACGGGCGGTAGGTGCCGATCAGGTCATCGTCGCTCTCAAGCGTGCGTTCGAGACGGAATCGTCCCGGGTTACCGCCGCAATCGCGGAGATCCGCGAGGCCGGGTGGCTCGAAGGCGTGGAGTTGGTGAGCTTCGAGGGCCCCGACGAGTACCTCTACGGGGAGGAGACAGCGCTGCTCGAGAGCATCGACGGCCGCTGGCCGTTCCCGCGGATCGCTCCGCCCTACCGGCGAGGGGTCGGTGAAGTCGTCGAGACCGAAGCCGACGTCGACAGCGACAGCGGACTTGCCGCCCATGTCGAGATGGCCGGTCGGAGCTCTGATCTGGTTGCCGCCCCCACTCTGGTCGACAACGTCGAAACCCTCGCCAACGTGCCTCGCATCATCGCCGAAGGTGCCACCTGGTTCCGGATGCTCGGAACAGCGGAGTCACCCGGCACGATCGTGTGCACCGTCACTGGCAGCACCACTCATCCCGGGGTCGGCGAAGTGGCCATGGGCACACCCTTGCAGGCAGTTCTCGACGCCATCGGTGGCGGCACCCGCCCGGGCCGGACCTTCAAGGCGGTCCTGCCTGGGGTGTCCAACGCCTACATCCCCGCCGCCAGCTTCGACGTGCCCGTCAGCTATGAAGGCTTCAAGTCGATCGGCAGCGGCCTCGGCTCGGCCGGGTTCATCGTCTGCGACGACAGCGACGACCTCGTCGCCCTCACCGCGGGGGCGTCCCGGTTCCTCGCCATCGAGTCGTGCGGCCAATGCGTCCCTTGCAAGCAAGACGGCCTGGCCCTGTCCGATCTGCTCGCGAAGCTGTGCCGCTCGCAGGC
>JBKJSO010000397.1:0-2632 GCA_046595835.1 Acidimicrobiales bacterium
CCAGCGAACGACGCCTGGCTCGTTGAGCCACCGGTACAGGAGCGGGAGGTCGTTGTCGGTGAGGCGGCGGAACGTCACGTCGACAGCCACAGCCACAGCCTCCTGAAGCTCGGTCTCATCACACAACCATCAATCGCGCTCAGGCGATATCAGCATGGATCGCGGCCAGGAACTGGTCGGCGAGGCGCCGAACGAGTTCGTCCTTGCCGAGGGGAAATCGGCCAAGGTCGGTAGTCGACAGCGCCCACGTCTGTTGCAGAACTGCCACGACGCTGCGCCATGCGAAGTCGATGTCGCGCTCGGCGCGGGCGCGGGGGCGGGGCAGGCGCGGGACGAGGATTGTGGCAAGCCGCTCGCTAGATGCCCGAATGAAGCACGCCGCGCGTTCGCTGGTCTCGTTGTCGTTGGCCGCGAGGACGGCCTGGAGGATGTGCCTCTCGGCCTCGGCGTGATCGGCCGACCCAGCGATCAGTGCTGTCACGAAGTCCCGGGTGTCGGAAGGGTGGGCCAATTCGGCGTCGACCATGGCATCGAGGACCGCGATGGCTGAGGCGATGATTCGCTCGTGGGCGGCGAGCACGAGCGCGGACTTTCCGTCGAATCGCGCGTAGACCGAAGTGATGGCGAGGCCGGCTCGGTCGGCCACGTCCTGCATCGCGACCCGCGAGTAGGGCCGCTCCTTCAGTAGTGCCTCGAAGGCCTCGAGCGCCTCCCGCTGCGCTCGGCGGCTGCGCTCTTGTTGAGCGGGAGGGACACGCGACAATTCAGCGAACACGTCGGGTCCCTCCACGAGGTCGAGTGTATGGACAGGTCATCGATCAGATGGACGCTCACGGTCGGCTCAAACCCAGCTGGCGGAGGATCGCGCTCGAGTCGAAGTAGATCCGCTCGCAGGTGATCCGGTCGCCGTCGAACTCGAAGAACGCACACATCCGAACGCGGAACTCACGACCCGATGGAGCGTGGCCGGCAAACTCGCCCCGATGCGTTCCAAGTAGGTCGAATTCGACGATCACAGCGTCATCGGCGTGTCGGAAGGAGTGCACTTCGTTGCGCTGATCGGGGAACGCGGTTCGCGATGCGTTGAAGTAGCTGCGTACCTCGGCCTCGCCGTCGAAGACCTGTCCGGTTCCGATGAGCTCGTATCGTGGATGGTCGAATGTGGCGATGGTCGCGTCGAAGTCGTGGCGGTTCTCCGACGCCATGTGCTCCCTCACCACCCGTGCCCTGGCGGCGGCAATCGCGTCTCGGTCCTGGTCAGTCATTCTTCCACCCACCATTCAAGAAATGTATTCACGATACAGTTTGGGTACCGCCGTCGAACGGAGACCAGCGATGATCGTCCTCGTCCATGGAGTGCCCGAGACCGCCGTGATCTGGCGCAAGGTCCAGTCGCTCATCGACCGTGACTCGATCGCACTCGAACTTCCCGGCTTCGGTTGCGCGCGCCCAGACGGCTTCGGCGCCACCAAGGACGACTACCTGGGCTGGTTGGTGGACGAGCTCGGACAGATCGATGAGCCCGTGGACCTGGTCGGCCACGACTGGGGAGCCGGCTTCACCTACCGGGTCGCCGTCGCCCACGGCGACCTGATCCGGTCGTGGGTGGCCGACGTCGGCAACATCGCCCACCCCGACTACGAGTGGCACGACTTCGGCAAGATCTGGCGCACCCCCGGGGAGGGCGAGGCCTTTGTCGAAGCTCAGAACACACAGTCTCCTGAGGAACGCGCCGAACTGCTCGAGGCCACCGGGCTGTCTCATGAGGACGCCATGGAGATGGCCCGAGGCCAGGACGCCACCATGGGGACCTGCATCCTCGACCTCTACCGCTCGGCCAGCCCGAACCCCCACGGCGACTGGGGCCCATGGTCAGCAACCAGCACACCGGGCATGGTGCTCCACCCCACCGAGGACATCTTCGGGGATGGGCCCATGGCGGCCGAGGTCGCCGAAGCACTCGGCGCCCGCTTCGAGACCATCGATGGTGCCGGCCATTTCTGGCCCTACCAGACGCCCGACGCCGGCGCAGCACTGCTGCAATCCTTCTGGGCCGACGCGACCTAACACCCGGAAGAACGCTGGCCCCCTCGAAGGCTGGGACCGAGATCTGCGGGTTCGAGCGCGCAGCCGTCGATGGTGATGCGATGCATGACCCGGCGCTGCCCCTTGTAGTCGTTCTGCGCGTAGTGCCACGTGGCCCGGTTGTCCCACATCGCCACTGAACCCGGCTCCCACCTGAACCGAGCGACGTGGGCCGAGCTGGTGGCGTGCTTGTAGAGGTAGGCCAGGAGCGGGAGCGACGTCAGAAGCGTCCGGCCCTCGAACCCGACGGTGAACCCGGGATTGACGTACAGCGCTTCGCGCCCGGAGAGCGGGTGCTTGATGACGACCGGGTGGACGGCGTCGTCCATGGCGTCAGCGAGCTCCGGGTTCTGGATCCGATCCTCGACGCCGATCAGGCGCTTGATGCGCGAGAACTTGGAGCCGAACACGTGCTTGGCCGAGTGCCTCGCGCGCATCCTGCGGAGCTTGGTCTTCATCACCGTGGGCAACCGGTCAAAGGCGTCGTACATGCTCACGAACCAGGTGTCGCCGCCCGTCGCGGGAAGCTCCCGGGCCACGAGGATCG
>JBKJSO010000448.1:0-5986 GCA_046595835.1 Acidimicrobiales bacterium
CTCAGCGATGTGCGCGATCTGGCCACCACGATCGCCGGCGTCAACATCGTCCTCGGACTGGGCGCCGACCTCTGCCGGCGGGTGCTTCCCGAGCACCTTCCCGTCGACCTCGTGCCCTTCCAGACGATCGTCGGGAGCGCGGGGGAGCAGGCCGTTACGATGCCTGCGGATCAGCACGATCTCTGGATCTGGCTGCACGCGAGCGGTCCCGACGCGGTGTTCGACACGGGGCGCGCCGCGCAGCGGGCGCTCTACGGGGTGGCCGAGGTCGTCACCGAGCAGGCGTCGTTCACCTACCTTGCCAGTCGAGACATGACCGGGTTCGAAGACGGCACGGAGAACCCCCCGCTCGACGACGCGCAAGCCGTCGCGACGATCGCCGACGGCCAGCCTGGCGCCGGGGGAAGCGTGGTGCTGCTCCAGCGATGGGTGCACGACCTCGCCGGCTTCGAGGACCTCGAGCACGACGACCAGTGCCAGGTGTTCGGACGGGACAGGGATACGAGCGAGGAGCTGTCCGACGACGTCCGCTCGCCGCGGGCCCACATCAGCCGGGTGGTGATCGAGGACGACGATGGCGAGGAGCTCGAGGTGTTCCGCCGCTCCACCTCCTTCGGCGCCGTGCTCGAGCACGGGCTGGTGTTCGTCGCCTTCAGCGCCGACCTGGCCCGGTTGGCGCGGATGCTGCGGCGCATGGTCGGCGAGGGCGACGGGCTCGCCGATCGGCTCACCGACTTCTCCCGCTCCACGGGGGGTGCCTGGTACGTCACCCCGCCTGTCGAGGCCTTCGCCGTGGGTCGAGGCGGGCTCTCTTGACCGACGCAGTGGCACTGTCCAGCTCCGCGCCGTCGTGGTTTCGTCGGGCGCTCGCCGTTCCCGTCGCCGACGCCGAGGTCGAGGTCGGCGGCGTGGCGATCCACTACCTGGCGTGGGGGGAGCCCGGCCGCCGCGGCCTCGTGTTCGTGCACGGCGGTGGCGCGCACGCGCACTGGTGGACCCACCTGGCCGCCACCTTCGCGGACGAGTTCCGGGTGGTCGCCGTCGATCTCTCGGGCCACGGCGACAGCGGGCACCGCGAGGCCTACGACATCGAGCAGTGGACCGAGGAGGTGATGGCCACCGCGCGGGCGGCAGGCATCGCCGGCAAGCCCGTCATCGTTGGTCACTCCATGGGGGGGTTCGTGACGATCGCCACGGCGGCCCTGCACGCCGAGGACCTCGCGGGCGTGATCGTGTGCGACTCACCGGTGACGGAGCCGGATCCCGAGGTGGAGTCGTTCCGACTCAAGCAGGCCTTCGGCCATCCCCGCACCTACGCATCGGTCGACGAAGCGCTGGCCCGGTTCCGCACGGTCCCGCCGCAAGACCACTACTGCGACTTCGTGATGGACCACGTGGCTCGACGATCGCTACGCGCCGTCGACGGCGGCTACCAGTGGAAGTTCGACCGCAACGTGTTCTCCCAGTTCGCCGGTGGCATGCGAGGCATCGCCAGGCCCTACCTGGGTGAGATGCGGTGCCGGTTCGCGCTGCTGCGCTCGGAACACGGCCTCGTCACGGAAGACATCAGCGCCGCCATGTACGACGCTCTCGGTCGCGTGGCGCCGGTCATCGAGCTCCCCGAAGCCGGCCACCACGCGATGCTCGACCAGCCCCTCGTGCTGCTCACGGCGCTGCGCACCCTGCTGGCGGACTGGGACCACTCGGAGCCGCACCGCGTACCGAGCACGGCGTAGCGGCTCAGTCGGTCACAGCACGCCGTGGCCCGGATGGGTCTCGGCCGGCACCCGACCGAGGCGGCCGGCGTTGAAGTCGTCGAACGCCTGCTGCAGCTCCGCGCGCGTGTTCATCACGAAGGGTCCGTAGGTGGCCACCGGCTCCCGGATGGGCAGGCCACCCAGCACGAGCACCTCGAGCGAGGGTGTGTGGCTGTCCTGTGCCTCGTCGGCCGTGACGGTCACGGTGTCGCCTACGCCGAGCACGGCGAGCTGGCCCGCGTGGAAGGGTCGCTGATCGGCCCCGACCGTGCCCGCGCCGGAGAAGGCCCACACGAGGGCGTTGAAGTCCGCCCGCCAGGGCAGGCGCAGCTGCGCGCCCGGCGCCACGGTGGCGTGGAGCAGCGCGATCGGTGTGTGCGTGCTGCCTGGGCCCTGGAACCCGCCGACCTCCCCGGCAATGAGCCGCAGCAGCGCTCCACCATCGTGCGACGAGAGGAGCTGCACCTCCGCGCCTCGGATGTCCTGGTAGCGAGGCGGCGACATCTTGAGGCGCGCCGGGAGGTTCACCCACAGCTGCACGCCCTGGAAGAGCCCGCCGCGCGCGACGACGTCGGCGGGCGGCGCCTCCTTGTGCAAGATGCCGGCGCCGGCAGTCATCCACTGCGTCTCGCCGTCGGTGATCACCCCGCCACCGCCGTTGGAGTCCTCGTGCTGGATCACTCCGTCGAGCATGTAGGTCACCGTCTCGAACCCGCGATGTGGATGCCACGAGGTGCCTTTCGCCGCGCCCGGCTCCCACTCCACCTCGCCCATCTGGTCCATGTGCACGAACGGGTCGAGTGCGGGGAGGTCGATGCCGGCGAAGGCACGCTTCACCGGGAAGCCTTCGCCCTCGAGGCCCCGGGGGGCGGTAGTGACCGACGTGGTGGATCGGGCGTGCGACGTGACCGGATCCGGATCGGCGACCCGGGGGAGCACGAGGATGTCGTCGACGGTGATGGCGGGCATGAGTGCCTCCAGCGAGTGGGGCCAGTCTGGCCCGGTCAGTCAGCTCAACAATGCTTGTGCACGCAAGTATTCCGCTGGCGCTAACCCAGCGCGGCGAGGACAGCGCTCATGTCCCGCACGGCGCGCAACGTGCCGGCAACCGTGCCGGTCACCTTCGAGCGCCCGGTGCGGGGTCGGTACGGCACACCGACCTCGGCGATTCGCCAGCCGGCGGCTCCGGCACGCAGCACTTGCTCGAGGGGCCATCCGGAGCGGCGGTCGACGACCTCCAGCCCGATCAGCCCGGCGCGCCGCCCAGCCCGCATGGGCCCGAGGTCGGTGAGTTGGGCGCCCGTGGCCCGCCGCAGTCGACGAGCGAGGTAGCGGTTGGCCACTCGGGCGTGCGGTGGCCAGGCGGCGCGACTGGTTGGACGCCGGGCGCCGAGCACGAGATCGGCGCTGCCCGCCAGCACCGGGCCGCACACGAGCGGCAGATCGGCCAGGTCGAACGACCCGTCGGCATCGCAGAACGCCACTACGTCGGCTGTCGCGGCCGCCAGGCCCGCCGCGCACGCAGCGCCGAATCCTCGCCGGGGCTCAAGCACCACGAGGGCCCCGAGCGCCGCCGCGAGCGCACCGGTCCCGTCGGTCGACCCGTTGTCGACGACGATGGCGCGGTAGCCGCTCGGCAGTCCGCCCAGCACAGCGCGCAGAGCGGGCGCCTCGTCGAGGGCGGGCAGCACCACGTCGACGTGCGCGGGAGCGGCAGGCATGGATGCATCGTCGCACCGCTCGTCCTTACGGTGCGCGGAACATCGCGGCATCCCGGGCTTCCGCCGCGGTACGAGATCGTACGGTCGCCCCGATGACCGCGTTCGCACCGACGACCGTGCCCGCTGGCGCCGGCGAGGGGGCGCGGGCGGGTGACCCCGACGGTGAGCCCACCGCGCCCTCGACGACGGCCCACCCGCACCCCTTTGAGGGCTCCGGGGTCGTTGCTGCCTGGCTCGCGCTGCTCGGCATCGCGCTGTGGTGGGGTCGCAGCTCGATCACGGGGCGCGGGCTCGGTGTGGGCGCGGCTCCGCTGGTGGGCACCTGGCAGTGGCACGCCACGCCCTGGCTGGCGCTGCCCGCGGTGGTCGGCGCCCTCGTCGTGGCCTTCGGCCCGGCGGCCGCCCGCCGACTCTCGTGGCCAGCCGTGCCGCTCGCGGCCGGTCTTGCCGCGTCGGCATGGACGCTGGCGCTCGCCGCGAGCGATGGCTGGCGTCGCGTCACCGAGCCGCTGACCACGCGGCACGAATACGAGCCGTTCGCAGCCACGATCGGCGGTGCCGGTTCGTTCCTGCGTCACTTTGTCGCTCGGTTGCCCGGGTCGCCCATCCACGTGCAAGGCCATCCCCCGGGCGCCCCACTCGTGCCATGGGGCTTGGATGCGGTCGGGCTCGGCGGCGCGGGGTGGTTCGCGGCGTTGGTGATCTTGGGATGGGGCGTTGCCATCTCTGCGGCTCTCGTCGCGGGCCGCGCCGTCGGGGGCGAGGCCGTCGCGCGTCGCGCCGCGCCCGCCCTGGTGCTCCTCCCGGCCGCGGTATGGGCGGGCACGTCGGCCGATGCTCTGTTCGCCGGCGTGCTCGCCATCGGAGTCGCGTTCGCAGTGGCTGCTCGGCGCAGCTCCGCCATCGGCGGGGGGATCGTGCTCGCGCTCGGGATGCTTCTCACCTACGGGGGGCTCGCGGTCGCGGCGATCCCTGGCCTGGTGCAGCTCCGCCGCCGGCGGTGGACCACCGTCGCCCTCGCCGTCGGCGCGGTGGTCGCAGCGCTGGTGTCCGTGGCGCTGGTGTCGGGCTTCTCGTGGATCGACGGCCTCGGCGCCACCCATCGCGCGTACGAGCATGGTGTGGCGAGCGAGCGCCCTGGGAGATACTTCGCGCTCGCGGGGAACCCGGCTGCGCTGGCCCTCGCCGTGGGGCCGGCGGTGGCGGTCGGGCTGAGGGCCGCCGTGCGGCGCCGTCAGGACGCGGCGGTGCTGCTCCCGCTGGTGGCGCTGCTGGTGGTGCTGGCCGTGGACGCGTCGTCGCTGTCTAAGGGCGAGGTGGAGCGCATCTGGCTCCCCTTCGTGCCGTGGCTGGCGCTGGCCGCACCGGGGGACCGTCGGGGGTGGCTCGTGGCGCAGGTGAGCGTCGCGCTCCTCCTGCAAGCGTGGCTCCGGAGCAGCTGGTGACACGCACGCGCGATCATGCGGCCATGCGGACCGCATCCTCATCGAGCGGCGACACACCGCGGGCCGATGTCGCCGTCATCGGGGGCTCCGGCTTCTACGACCTGGGCACGCCGGTCGAGCACCTCGTGGTCGCCACGCCGTGGGGCCCCCCCTCTGCACCCGTGGCCGTCGGCGAGGTCGACGGCCGGCGCATCGCGTTCCTCAGTCGCCATGGCGTCGGACACCGGCTCCCGCCACACGCGGTCGACCACCGCGCCAACCTCTGGGCGCTGCGGGAGCTCGGCGTCCGAGCAGTGGTTGCATCCTTTGCCTGCGGTTCGCTGGTCGCCCACCTGCCTCCGGGCCATCTCGTCGTGCCCGACCAGCTCATCGATCGCACCACCGGTCGCGCTGATACGATCCACGACGCGTTCCCCGAGGGTCCGCGGCACGCCTCGTTCGCAGATCCCTACGACGCGGACCTCCGCCGCGTGGCGTTGGCAGCCGGCACTGCGACGGGCGAGGCGGTCCACGACGGCGGCACGGTCGTCGTGATCAACGGACCCCGTTTCGCGACCCGCGCCGAGTCGCGCTGGTACCGCTCCATGGGCGCCGATCTCATCAACATGACGCAGTACCCGGAGACGGTGATCGCGCGCGAGCTCGGTCTGCCGTACGCCGCGATCGGGCTCGTCACCGACTTCGACGCTGGTCTCGACGAGCGACCCGACGTCGCCACGGTGGACCAGGAGGCGGTGTTCGCCGAGTTCGAGCGTCACCTGCCGCGTCTGCGCGGCGTCATCGTGGCGGCGGCGGTCGCGGCCGCCGCTGGGCCATGAGGGTCCTGGTCACCGGCGGCGCGGGGTTCGTGGGCTCGCACATCGTCGATGAGCTGCTCGACCGAGGCGACGAGGTGGTGGTGCTCGACTCACTGGTGGCTCACGGCGGCACCCCCCCCGCCTGGTGGCGCGCCGATGTGGAGGCCCACGTCGGCGATGTCCGCGACCCTGACGCCTGGCGCGTGGCTGCCCGAGGCGTCGACGCCGTCTGCCACCAGGCGGCGAGGGTGGGGCTCGGGGTGGAC
>JBKJSO010000450.1:0-8461 GCA_046595835.1 Acidimicrobiales bacterium
TGGCGGATCCGGAAGTTCGACGAGGCCAGCTCCGGGATCTGGCGGCGACGACCGAAGAGCGTCTCGGTGTACCCGCGCTCACGCGCCTCGGCGACGGTGCGCTCCATGTAGGCCTTCACCGATGGGAAGGCCACGAAGTAGGCGTCGAGGATCAGGGCCGCTTCGTCGGTGGGGATGTTGAGCCGCTGCGCGAGGCCGTACGCCTCCATGCCGTAGGCGAGGCCGTAGGAGACCATCTTGGCCTTGGAGCGCATCTCGATCGTGACGTCGGCCGCCTCGACCCCGAACACGCGGCTCGCGGTCTCGGTGTGGATGTCGCGGCCCGACTCGAAGCTCTCGATCAGGCCGGGGTCCTCCGCCAGGTGGGCGATGCAGCGCAGCTCGATCTGGTTGTAGTCGGCCACGAGCAGCTCGTAGCCGGGTGCGGGCACGAACGCCTTGCGGAACTCCCGACCGAGCTCCGATCGCACCGGGATGTTGTGGAGGTTCGGCTGGTCCGAGGACAGCCGACCCGTGCGGGCGACGGTCTGGTTGAACGTCGCGTGGATCCGGCCGTCGGGGCCGACCTCCGCCAGCAGCCCATCGCCGTACGTCGATCGCAGCTTCTCGACCTCCCGATAGGCGAGGAGGTGCTCGATGATCGGATGCTGGCCCGCCAGCTTCTCGAGGCTGGCGGCATCGGTGGAGAAGCCCGTCTTCGTCTTCTTCTGCGGCGACAGACCCAGCTCGTCGAAGAGGACCGCCCGCAGCTGCGGCGTCGAGTTGACGTTGAAGTCGTGTCCGGCCGCCCCGACGATGGCCAGGCGGTGACGCTCTACGTCAGCCACAAGGCGATCGCGCAGCGCCCGCAGCTCGTCCACGTCGACGCCGACCCCGATGTCCTCCATGCGGGCCAGCACCCCGACGAGCGGCACCTCGATGTCGTCGTGGAGGCTGCGCAGGCCCTGGGCATCGAGCGCAGCGAACAGCGGCGCCACCAACCGGTCGACCGCCAGCGCCCGGCGGCCGGCGACGGTGGACGAAGCCGTGGACGAGCCCTCGAGGTCGAGCTGGCCCTCGGCCGCGGCGTCCCCCTCCGGGATGCGGGCGCCGGCGTAGCGCACCACGAGCTCCTCGAGGAGGTACCGGCTCTCGGCGGGGTCGAGGAGGTAGGCGGCCAGTGCGGTGTCGATGGCCAGGCTCCGCACGTCGATCTCGAGCCCGGTGAGGGCGCGGACGAACGGCTTGGCCTGGTGGGCAGCGAGCGGGCGCCCACCGGCCCCGACGAGCTCGCGCAGCGCGGCGCCCACCGCCTCGTCTCCGAGGAAGGGGCCAGGGATCCACAGCACGGCACCCGCGGCGCCGTCGAGGACCACTGCGATGCCCTCCAGCGCCGAGCGCCCCTCCGCCCCGACCCACGCGGGGGCCACCGCCAGGGGCGTCGGGTGGCCGACGAGCTCCCTGAGCGCGCCGGCCGCCGCGGCGGCCGGTGCCGCCACCTCGACCTCCGCCTCGAGGACGGTCGACTCACCAGCTGCTGGACCCAGGTCGCTGTCGAGCGCGGCGGCCAAGCGATCGAAGAGCGTGTTGAACTCGAGGAACTCGAAGAGTCGCCGCACCTCAGGCACGTCGATGGCGCCCGGATCGAAGCCGAGGTCGGTGATCCCGAGGTCGAGCGGGACGTCGCGGACCAGCACCATCATCTCCACGTTCTGGCGCACGTTGGCCTCGTGGGCGGCCAGGTTCTCGCGCAGCTTGGGCGTGTGGTCGGCCAGGTGCTCGAAGATGCCGTCGATGCCGCCGTAGGTGGTGATCAGCTTGGCGGCCGTCTTCTCCCCCACCCCCGGCACGCCGGGCAGGTTGTCGGAGGGGTCGCCGCGGAGGGCGGCGTACTGCGGGTAGAGGGTGGGCGGAACGCCCGTGCGCTCGGCGATCCCCGCCTCGTCGTAGAGCGCGTACTCCGACACGCCCCGCTTGTTGTAGAGCACTCTGACGTAGGGATCCTCGACGAGCTGGTAGCTGTCGCGGTCGCCCGTCACGATGATCACGTCGTCACCGGCATCGCGGCCCTGGGTGGCGAGCGTGGCGATCACGTCGTCGGCCTCGAAGCCGGCCACCTCGAGGATCGGGATGCCGAGCGACGTGACGACCTGGCGCACGAGCCCCATCTGCTGGCGCAGGATGTCGGGCGCCGCCTCGCGGTTGGCCTTGTAGGTGTCGACGAGCTTGTGCCGGAACGTGGGCTGGGGCAGATCGAGCGCCACGGCGATGGCATCGGGGCGGTGGTCGCGGAGCAGGTTCACCAGCATCGACGTGAAGCCGAACACCGCGTTGGTGACTTGGCCGGACGCGGTGGCGAGGTCGGTGGGCAGCGCGAAGAAGGCGCGGTAGGTGAGGGAGTTCCCGTCGATGAGCAGGACGGTGCGGGACACCTGCTCGTGCGGCACTAGGGGGTGAGCTCGCCGGCGATGACCTGCTCGGCGACGGCACGCATCGTGCGGCGGTCCTGCATGGCTCGCTTCTGGATCCACGAGAACGCCTCGGACTCGCTCAGGCCGTGGTCGTCCATCAGCAGTCCCTTGGCGCGGTCGACCACCTTGCGAGTCTCGAGCTGGTCCTCGAGCGTGGAGTTCTGATCGAAGAGGGCCTGCATCTCGCGGAAGCGGCCGAGCGCCACCTCGACGGCCGGGATGAGCTCTGATCGCTGGAACGGCTTGACCAGGTAGGCCAGCGCGCCCGCGTCGCGGGCCTGCTCGATCAGATCTCGCTGCGAGAAGGCCGTGAGGATGAGCACGGCCGCCTGACGCTCGCTCGTGATGGCCCGGGCGGCCGCCAGACCATCGAGGCCCGGCATCTTGATGTCGAGGATGGCGAGGTCGGGTGCGAGGTCGCGCACGAGCTGCACGGCTTCGTCGCCGCGTCCGGTCTCCCCTACGACCTCGTAGCCCTCTTCCTCGAGGGTCTCCTTCAGGTCGAGGCGGATGATGGCCTCGTCCTCGGCGATGACGACGCGGGTGCTCACCGTGGGGTCCTTTCTGCGGTCATGTTGTGTCGGCCATGAGGCGGTCGAGCAGCTCGTCCTGCGTGCGCTCGAGGCGGGCGATGCCCTCGAGCAGCTCCGCCCGGTGGCGCTGCATGGCCTCGGCGTGGCGCTGGGCATCGTGATGCTCGCGGTCGGCCAGGGGCGTCTCCGAGACGAGCGATCGGAGCCGGGCATCGTCGGCCGCCTCAGCGAGGTGCGTGAGCTGTTCGTCCGAGATGCGCAGATCGTCACGGAGCTGGCGCAGGCGCGCGGAGACCTCGGAGAGGCGGCGCTCGACGAGGGACCGGGACATCGTGGGGCAGTGTACGCCGGGGGCACCAGGACCCCCGATCCGACGTGCGACGATGCACGGATGCAGATCTGGGCGTCTTCGCACACTGGGGCAGTCGTCATCGTCGCCGGGGCCCTCGCCGCGGGCGCGGCTTGCGGGGCGGGCAGCAGCGGGGCGACTGCCTGTGGTCCGCCCGTTCGGGAGCACCTCGATCCCGCCTACCTCGTGCACGTCCTGGGCGACGGGGCCGACGTGCACTACCGCTCCGATCCGCCCACCTCGGGTCCGCACAAGGCCGGGCCACCGGTGAGCGGCGTGGTCGATGCGCCCATCGCTCGTCCGGTGCAGGTGGGGATCCTCGAGCGCGGCGACATCCTCCTCCAGCACGACCCCGGCCTCGCCGCAGCGCCTCTCGCGGACCTCGAGCGCCTCGCCGGTGCGGGCATCGTCGTCGCCCCCAACCCTGAGCTCCCCGATCTGATCGTGGCCACGGCGTGGACGTACAAGCAGCGCTGCACCTCAGTCGACCTGGAGGCGCTGCGCGCGTTCATCGGAGCGCACGCGGGCAAGGGACCCGACAGCTGATCGTGGGCACGGACGCATGGGGGGTCGACGACGGGTGGGTCGACAACGCCGGCACCTGGCGCGCCGCCCCTGAGGCGACGCTCGGCGCGATCCACTCGACGCTCGGCGCTTCGATGGACCATGCCGAAGGGGGCGATGCGCCTGGGCGGCCGGTGTGGATCGTGCGACCGGGATCGGCCGAGCGCCTCCTCGGCCCTTGCACGCTCGAGCTCGAGGACGGCACCGACCTCGGCGAGGTGGCCGCTCTGCCTGGCGATCTGCCGCTCGGCCTCCACGCGCTCGTCCCCCTCGACGAAGGGCCGTCCACCACGCTGATCGTCAGCCCCGGTCGCTGCCACCTCCCGAGCGATCTGCGGACGTGGGGCGTCGCCATGCAGGTGCCCACCACGAGGTCGCAACGTGGATGGGGCATCGGCGACCTCGCTGATGTGCGAGCGGTTGCCTCGTGGCTCGATCGCCTGGGAGCGGGAGCCCTGGCGCTGAGCCCCCTGCACGCGCCCACCCCGGGCAGCTCGATCCAGCCCAGCCCGTACTACCCGTCAAGCCGCCGGTGGCGAAGCCCCCTGCTGATCCGGGTGGAGGAGGTGCCGGGTGCCGCGAGCGCGCCGGAGGTGGTTCGACTGGCCGCCGAAGCGCGGGCGGCGGCCGCCGACGCCGGCCGGACCGTGGACCGCGACGCCGTGTGGCGGCGACAGCGTGCCGCCCTCGAGCTGGTCTGGGCCAGCCGGAGCGTCGCGGCGGACGACGAGCTGCGGCGATGGCGGGCGGCCCAGGGTCCGGCCATCGAGGGGTGGGCCCGTTTCTGCGCGCTTGCCGACCGCCACAGCTCGCGGTGGTCCACATGGCCGCGGGAGCTCCGTCACCCCGATGGAGACGCCGTCGCGACGGCCGCTGTTGCCGACCACGACCGGGTGGCGTTCCATGCCTGGCTGCAGCTCCTCGTCGACGAGCAGCTCGCGCGCGCCAACGTGGGCGACGTGCGCCTCATCCAAGATCTCGCCATCGGCGTCGACCCTGAGGGTGCGGACGCGTGGATGCTGCAGGACCTGCTGGCGCTGGACATGAGCGTGGGCGCCCCGCCCGACGACTTCGCCCCACAGGGCCAGGGGTGGGGACTTCCGCCGTTCGTCCCGTGGCGGCTCCGCGACGCGGGGTACCGCCCGTTCGCCGAGCTGCTCCGCGCCTCGATGGCCCCCGGCGGCGGACTGCGCGTCGACCACGTCATGGGTCTCTCGAGGCTGTTCTGGATCCCGAACGGTTGCGCTCCGGCCGACGGCACCTACGTCCGTTTCGCCGGGCGTGAGCTCCTCGAGGTCCTGGCCCTGGAGAGCGCGCGGGCCGGGGCGGTGGTCGTCGGCGAGGACCTCGGCACGGTCGAGGAGGGCTTCCGTCACGAGCTGCGCGCAACGGGCGTGCTCTCGACCCGGCTCGTCTGGTTCGAGGACGAGCCCCCTGAGCAGTACCCGCGCGACGCGCTGGCCATGGTCACCACGCACGACCTTCCCACGATCGCGGGGATCTGGACCGGCGCCGATGAGGCCGAGCTCGACGCGCTCAGACGACCCACCCCAGCCGACGAGCGGGGCGCGCTGCGGCAACGGCTCGATCGACTCGTTGAGCTCGAACCAGATGCTCCGGCGGGAGCCGCGATCGATGCTGTCCACCGTCGACTGGGTCGCAGCGCCGCAGTCCTGGCCCTCGCCACCCTCGAGGACGTCTGCGAGGTTGCCACTCGACCGAACGTGCCCGGCACGATGACCGAGCGCTCCAACTGGTCCACGGCGCTCCCGCTCCTCGTCGAGGAGCTCGTCGAAGACGAGCGCGTCGCCCACCACCTGGCCCAGCTCGCCGCAGGACGGGATGACTAGCCCGCTCGGGCCATCCGAAAACCACCCGATCGGGGCATGGTCCGCGCGCGGCGTTGGGTCGATACCTAGTCGGTACGAACCGTCCCAATGGGTGCGGGTCAGCAGAAGGGCCCGATGAGGCAGTCAGGCCCTGCCTACGCTGTTGGCACCACCGGCCGTGGGCGCCGTGCCGAGCTGGAGCGACGATGACCCTGAGGACCCGAGCACCACGCCCCGACGCACGACGCTGCCGCGACGACGCCGGGACGGCCATCCTCGAGTTCACGCTCGTCGCGGTGCTGCTCCTCACCATCGTGTTCGGCATCATCAACTTCGGCCTGATCCTGTCCTTCAAGCAGGACATGACTCGGGCGGCGGCCGAGGGGGCGCGGGCCGCTGCGGTGGCGTACCCCGCGTCCACGGCGGTGGCCACCGCCACCACGGCCACCCAGCAGGCCGTGCAGGGGTTCAACAAGTCCTGCAACAGCGGCGGCCTCACCTGCCTCATCCGCCAGCACGACTGCAGCGAGACGGTCCTCCCCGACGTGGCCGACAACCCGCTCGATCCGAACTGCGTCCAGGTCGACCTCACGTACGACTATGCGGGCCATCCGCTGCTCGTGCCGGTGCCGCTCATCGCCCCGTTCCTCCCGAAGGAGATCCGGGCGACCTCGGATGCGCGGGTCAGCACGTGATGCGCTCCAACGATGGCGAGCGCGGGGCCACGCTGGTGGTCGTCGCCGTGCTGCTGCCGGTCCTGATCTTGATGACCGCCTTCGCCGTCGACCTCGGGCGCCAGCGCTCCAGCCGACGCACCATGCAGGCGCGGGCCGACATCGTGTCGCTTGATCTGATCCGCCTCGCCGACGGTCGCACTGAGGACCAGATCACCGGGGCCGACCTGAGCGGCGGTACGACCCCCGCGGCCTACGCGTCGTACATCCAGCAGTCGGCCGATCGCAACGGCGTGGATCGATCGAAGCTCCTGATCGAGTGGGGCACCTGGAACGGCACCACGTTCGTGCAGACCCTCGGCAACGCGCGCCCGACTGCCGTGGAGGTGACCGCCAGCGAATCGACGAAGTACTTCTTCCAGCCGGGGTCCGGCGCGGTCACCCGGCGTGCCGTGGCCACCCGGGAGGATCTGGCCAAGCTCTCCCTGGGGTCCACCCTGCTGCAGGCTGACCTCGGCAACTCGACGCTCCTCAACCCGATCCTCACTGGCCTCGTGTGCGGCGCCCCCTCCAACCCTCCCCCGTCGGCGAGCCTTTGCCCGAAGCAGGCGGCGATCGGAGCCGTGGGGTGGGATGGCCTGGCCACCCACGACGTCACCCTCGAGAACCTGCGGGCGGCCGGCAGCTACGGCTCGGTGGACGACCTGATGGCAGCCACCTTCACCGCCAACCAGTTCGCCACCCTCACCGGGCAGGCGTTCCGCAACAACGGCGATCCGACTACCGCCAACCTCTACGACACGGGCGGGAACAGCCTCGCCAGCCTCAGCTCGTCCATGAGCGGCACCTTCAAGATGCGGGATGTCATGAAGGTGCAGTCCCCCGCCAACGGCTCCACCGCGGCGGCGACCGTCAACCCGTTCGACATCTTCATGTCCGGTCTGCAGGTTGCCAACGGCAGCAACTTCATCGACCTCACGAACGCCATCCCCGCTCTGTCGCTGCCGGCCGGCGTCTCCAACCTCACGCTGAACTCGCGCTACCAGATCGTCGAGACGCCCGTGTCGGGCGTCGGACGGGTCGGCAGCCCGGAGACGACCAACCTGCACACATCCCAGGTGCGGCTCGTCCACTCCCTCACCTTCACCCTGAACGTGTCGTCAGTTGTCGGCACCGGCGTGAGCGGCCAAGTCACCCTGCCGGTGGATGTGAGCGGCGGCGGCGCGACGGCCACCCTCACCGCGATCGGCTGCGGTCAACCGGCCGCCAACAGGACGATCGACGTCACGACGGCACCCCGCCCGATCGTCGGAACCGTTGGCAACCTCTTCACGGTGGCCAGCCCAGCCACGATCGGGAACGTCAACCTCACCGTCGGCGGGCTGCCCGTCGGCCTGGTCGGCCTATCCGCCTACGGCGCCGTCGACCCCGCGCTCCAGACGACTGGTGCCACGAACCTGGCCGGCATCCTCGTGGACGAGACCCGCTCGGCCAACGGGAACGCGTTAGCGCTCGGCGGCGCCATGACGAGCGTCAAGCTCCAGACGGCCGTCGGCGGCATCTCGACGCTCACCACCTCCATCGGCACGACCCTGAACAACCTCCTCGCCGCCCTCGACACCGCCTCGCGGCCGGCAATGGGGGCCGTGGGCCTGTCGGTCAGCACCGCCGACGTCCGCAACATCCACGTCGACTGCCAGGCCGTCCGCCTCACCGCCTAGAAGTACGGCCGCCGAGAACTACGATGACGTTGGCGCCCCGGTAGCCCAACGGCAGAGGCAGCGGATTCAAAACCCGCACAGTGTGGGTTCGAGTCCCACTCGGGGCACAAAGCGGCACACCGGCTTCACGACCGGGCATGGCATTACCCAGGGGGAACTTGGCGGGATCGTGAAACCCCCTCCCGCAGGGGCCGGTCGGACGTCGGATGCTCGCCTTCACGTTCCCCGGCCAAGGATCCCAGCAGCCCGGCATGGGCCGCTCCTGGGTCGACCACCCTTCCTGGGCCCTCGTCACCGCCGCCTCCGACGCCAGCGGCTGCGACGTCGCCGCCCTGCTCCTC
>JBKJSO010000057.1:0-3668 GCA_046595835.1 Acidimicrobiales bacterium
GATCGAACCCTCGCCCTCCAGGGGAGACGGGAGCGCCTCGGTGAACGTGTTGACCCCGACCACCTTGAGATCCCCCGACTCGAGCCGTCGCATGCGCTCGGCATGGCTGGCGACGAGGCGGCCCTTCAGCTCGTCGATCGCCTCGAAGGCCCCACCGAGCGAGAGCACCTCCTCGAGCTCAGCCCAGGCCGCATCGGCCAGCTCGCCCGTGAGTCGGTCCATCACCACGGATCCCTCGAGCAGGTCGGGATACTCGAGCAGGTCCGTCTCGTAGGCCAGCACCTGCTGCATGCGCAGGGCCCACTGCTGATCCCACGGACGGGGCAGACCGAGCGCCTCGTTCCACGCGGGGAGCTGGATCGAGCGAGCTCGAGCATCGCGCGACAGCGTGACGCCCAGCATCTCCAGCACGATCCGTTGGACGTTGTTCTCGGGTTGTGCCTCGGTGAGCCCGAGGCTGTTGACCTGCACCCCGTAGCGGAACCGGCGCGCCTTCGCATCGGTGACGCCGTAGCGCTCGAGACCGATGCGATCCCAGAGCTGCGTGAAGGCCCGCATCTTGGCCGTCTCCTCCACGAAGCGGATGCCGCTGTTCACGAAGAAGCTGATCGAGGCGAACACCGCGGGGAAGCGGTCGGCATCGACCTGACCCGACTCCTGCACCGCATCGAGCACGCCGATGGCCGTGGCGAGTGAGTAGGCCAGCTCCTGCACGGGGGTGGCTCCGGCTTCCTGCAGGTGGTAGCTGCACACGTTCATCGGGTTCCACAGGGGCACCCACTCGGCGCAGAACGCCACCATGTCCACGATCAGCCGGCGCGACGGAAGCGGCGGGAAGATGTACGTGCCGCGCGACAGGTACTCCTTCACGATGTCGTTCTGGGTGGTGCCCCGCAGGTCCTTGCTCGGCACCCCTTGGCGCTCGGCGTTGGCCACGTAGAGACCGAGCAGCCAAGCGGCGGGCGCGTTGATCGTCATCGACGTGTTCATCTCGCCGACGGGGATGCCCTCCAGCAGCTCACCCATGTGGCCGAGGTGCGTCACCGGAACCCCGACCTTGCCGACCTCGCCCTTGGCGAGCACGTGATCCGGGTCGTAGCCCGTCTGGGTCGGCAGGTCGAAGGCGATCGACAGCCCCGTCTGCCCCTTGGCCAGGTTCGAGCGGTAGAGCTGGTTGCTGGCGGCGGCCGTGGAGTGCCCCGAGTAGGTGCGGATCATCCACGGCCGATCCGGCTGCTCCAGGTGCGAGGTCATGGCCTCCATGATCCCCCCGGGCTCGATCGAGCCACAAACCCCGTCCGCGGCGAGATCAGGCCCACCTCGCTGGCAGCGGCAGCTCGATGGCCACCTCGAGCAGCCCGAGATACCGCGCCCGGGGGATGTCCACGACCCCGAGCCCGAGCAGGTGGTCAGTCGTCCACTGGACGTCGACGAGGCGGCCGTCGAGCCCGTCGCGGAGCAGGTCGACGAGCGACACCAGCGCAACCTTGGATGCGTCGGGGCGAAGCTGGAACATCGACTCGCCGGCGAAGAGCCCGCCGATGGCCACGCCGTACAGCCCGCCCGCCAGCCCCTCGTCGTCCCAGGCCTCCACGCTGTGGGCCCACCCGAGCTCGTGCAGCCGGGTGTAGGCCTCGATGATCTCCGGGGTGATCCAGCCGCCGGACCGTTTCGGGTCAGCGCAGCCCACCATGACCTCCGCGAACGCCGTGTCGATGCGCACCTCGTACCGACGGCACGATCGGCGCAGGGATCGGCTCACGCGGAGCCCGTCGAGAGGCAGGACGCCACGCGGATCGGGCGACCACCACGCCATCGGCGCATCGCCGCGCAGCGGCATGGGGAACAGGCCCCGCCGGTACGCGGCAAGGAGCGTCCCGGGTTCGAGGTCGGCCCCGATCCCGACCACGCCGTGCTCATCGGCGCCGACCGGGTGGGGGAACCCCCATCGCGGCGGCGGAGGCTCGATCGGCATGCGAGCGATCCTCCCACCGGCCGCGGCGGACGTGACTACTTGGTGGTGGCGATGCCCCCGTCGACCGGGATGATCGTGCCCGTGAGGAAGCTGCCCGCTTTGGAGCTGAGGAAGATCGCCACGCCCGCCATGTCCTCGGGCCGCCCGATCCGCTTGAGCGGCATCATCTTGGCCATGTGGTCGCCAGCCGCCTCGAGGGTGGCCCGCATCATGCGCGACTGGAACGGGCCCGGGGCGATCGCGTTCACGGTGATCGACGGAGCCAGGTGCTTGGCCAGGTGGCGTGTGAGCTGGTGCACGGCGGCCTTCGACGACGAGTACGAGTAGGTCTCCATCGAGGGCACCTGGATGCCGTCGACCGACCCGATGTTGATCACGCGTGCCGGCTCCTCGGCCGACCCGGCGGCCTCCAGGAGTGGGAGCAGGAACTTGGTGGTGTGGAACACGCCTTCGACGTTCACGTCGAGCACGCGAGCCCAGGACGAGGTGTCCTGCTCGGCGAGGGGCGCTCCCCAGGTCGCTCCGGCGTTGTTCACGAGGATGTCGAGCGAGTCCCAGCGAGCGGCGACCGCCTCCCCCAGCGACCGGCACCCGTCCTCGGTCGACAGGTCGGCCACCACGTAGGAGCAGTCGCCGAGCTCTGACAGCTCGTCGGTTACCTCCTTGAGCGACGCTTCCTTGCGCGACGCGATGATCACGCTCGCGCCGGCCTCCAGGAAGCCGCGGGCGATCATCGTGCCGATGCCGCTGGCTCCCCCGGTGACGACGGCCCGCTTGCCCGCGATGTCGAACAGCTCAGATGTGCTCATCGGGCACGTCTAGCAGACGGGCCCGCCCTGCTACTTCTTCGCGTAGTCGTAGAAGCCGAGGCCACTCTTGCGACCGAGCTGGCCGGCCGCCACCATGCGCCGCAGGACCGGCATGGCGGCGTAGTTCGGGTCGCGGAACTCGTCGTAGAGGGCGTCGAGGATCGACAGCGACGTGTCGAGGCCCACGAGGTCGAGCAGGGCGAGGGGCCCCATGGGGAAGTTGCAGCCGCCCCGCATGGCGGTGTCGATGTCGTCGCGGTTGGCGGTGCCCGCCTCGAGCATGCGCACGGCGTTGTTGAGGTACGGGAAGAGCAGGGCGTTCACGATGAAGCCGGCCCGGTCTTTGACCTCCACGACGTCCTTGCCGCAGGCGACGGCGAAGGCCTTGGCCGCCGCCACGGTGCCGGCCGACGCCGTGAGCGGCGCGATGACCTCGACCAGGCTCATCATCGGCGCCGGGTTGAAGAAGTGGATGCCCACGACGCGGTCGGGCCGCTCGGTGGCCATGGCCAGCTCCACCACCGGCAGGGTGCTGGTGTTGGTGGCGATGATGCCCTCGGGCTTCACGATGTCGTCAAGCCGCGTGAACAGCTCCTTCTTCACCGCGAGGTCCTCCACGACGGACTCGAGCACGAGGTCGCAGTCGGCCAGGTCGTGCAGGTTCGCCGTCGCCGACACCCGGCCGCGGATGGCGGTGGAGTCCTCCTCGGAGAGCTTGCCCCGCTCGACCTGCTTGGCCAGCGACTTCTCGAGGCCGGTGACCATGGCATCGGCCGAGGCCTGCTGTCGCGACCGGAGGATCACCTCGTGGCCGGCCTTGGCCGCCACCTCGGCGATGCCGGACCCCATGATCCCCGAACCCAGAATGCCCACGCGCTTGATCG
>JBKJSO010000103.1:0-2850 GCA_046595835.1 Acidimicrobiales bacterium
AGCGTGTCGAAGAACCTGGCCAAGAGCCTCGCCGCCGACGGGATCCTCGTGAACACCATCAGCCCCGGGACCATCGTGACGGCCAGCTTCACCGAGGCGCTCCACCCGTTCCTCGAGGCCGACGGGCTCGACTCAAGCGATCCGGTCGACGTCATGACGTGGATCGGCAACACGTTCCATCAGCCGGCCGATCTCGGGCGCGCTGGGATCCCGGACGAGATCGCCAGCATCACCGTGTACCTCGCCTCGCGGCGCAACGGCTACGTCACGGGGGCCAACGTCAACGTCGACGGTGGCTCCGACTTCGTCTGATCCGAACGGGAGGATGTCATGGAGATCGACCAGCTCGTGGATGCCGCCTGTGAGCGGGCGGGGTCCTCGGACTTCGGTGAGGACACCTGGCAGGAGGGTCTAGGCGTCCTGGTGGGGTCGCTCAATGACGAAGCCGCGCTCAATGACATGGGCGTGTCGGTCATGGCCGACCAGATCGTCGGCTATCTCGCCAGTCGTCTCGGGGTCGAGGGGTGGCACGCGACCCATCCCGAGATCGGCGGCGAGCAGATCACCGCCCCGTTGTTCGGTCTCGGCCTTCCTCGCACTGGCTCGACAGCGCTGAGCTTCCTTCTCGCCCGGGACCCTTCCCGCCGGTCGCTGCGAGTCTGGGAGGCCGCCGAGCCGTGCCCGCCGCCGGAGACGGCGACGGAGCGGACCGACTCCCGGATCGCCACAGCCCAGGCTGGCATCGACGTCACCAATGAGCTCTTCCCCGGCTTCGCCGGCATGCTGCCGACGGCGGCCGACGGCCCGCAGGAGTGTCTCGTGCCGATGGCGTCGGACTTCCGGTCGGTCATCTTCGAGGGCATGGCGATGGTGCCGAGCTACAGCGCCTGGTTGCTGGAGTGCGACATGGAGCCCGCTTACCGTTACCACCGACGCGTGCTGCAGCTGTTGCAATGGCGCTGCCCGCCGGATCGCTGGTGGCTGAAGACCCCGGCCCACATGCTGTCGATCGACGCGCTCAACGCCGTCTACCCCGACGCCCGCTTCGTGATGACGCACCGCGACGTGGCCGAGGTGCTCCCGTCGGTCAGCGCGCTCTACAGCACCTTCATCGGAGTGCTGAGCGACGCGTGCGACCCGCTGGCGATCGGCGCCCACACCCGCCACACCTGGCGCACTGCCCTGGAACGGTTGCTCGCCTTTCGCGATGGCGGGCACGAGGACCGTTTCTTCGACCTGTCCTTCAAGGCCGTGCAGCGCGACCCGATCGGAGAGGTCGCCGCGCTGTACGACCAGCTCGGCGACGAGCTGACCGACGGCGCCCGCCAGCGCATGGAGGCCTGGTGGACGGAGAGCTCCAAGGATCGATCCGGCCCCGGCAGCTATTCGGCCCACGAGTTCGGGCTGGACCCCGACACCATCACCGCCGAGTTCGCCTTCTACTTCGACCGCTTCGACACACCCGTCGCCCCGGCCCAGCCCGGACCCGCGATGCCAGAGGAGCTCCCCATGGACGAGACCACCCGCAAGGTCGTCGACGGCACCGCCTGGAGAGAGTTCTGCGACATGCTGGCCGACGCCGGCCAAGCCATCCTCGCCGAGGGCAACCCCGACGACCCGCTCGACCGCGCTGAGGGGTTCCGGATGCTCACCCGCCTCTTGCGTGGGGCGCTCGAGACCAAGCTCGAGCACGGCCGGGCCACCGAACCCGTGCTCGTCCGTGCATGCCACGAGACGATCAAGATCGTCGGCGAGAACCCGGACAACCACTACCTCGGCGCCGCCCTCGACGGGCAGTACGACTACCGGATCTGGGGCACCCGCGGCGACGCCAAGTGGATCAGCTTCAACCTGTTCTCCGGTGCCGGGTTCGGCGGGGGCGGGCCCGGCACCGGGGCCACGCTGCACGAGGAGCAGATGCACATCGAGCCGGACGGCACCTTCGAGCTCGTCATCTCCCAGCGCGAGCACCCCGGGAACTGGCTCCCCTCCCAGCCCGACACCCGAAGCATCGCCATCCGCCAAACGTTCCTCGACCGGCCGAACCAGCGACACGCCGAGCTCCACATCGAGCGCATCGACCACGACACCATCGAGCGGGAACCCCTCACTCCAGAGGAGCTGTACCACGCGCTGATCTACGCCGGCTTCTATGTGAAGGGCGTCGCCGAGATCGGCGCCACCTGGGCGACGCGGCAGTCGCGATGGCCGAACGTGTTCACCGACGAGGCCGAGCTCCCCGAGACCGACAAGTTCAAGGACCCCCAGATCAAGTGGCACCAGGCCTACTTCGACCTGGCTGACGACGAGGCACTGATCGTCGAGGTCACGCCGCCCGACTGCGACTACTGGATGATCGCCCTCCACAACCACTGGATGGAAACACTCGACTACGTCCGCCACCAGGCCACGCTCAACTGCCACACCGCCAAACTCGAGGACGATGGCAGCGTCCGCTTCGTCGTCGCCCACCAAGACCCGGGCCTCCCGAACTGGCTTGACACCGCAGGGCACCGCCACGGCACCGTCGGCGTCCGCTGGGTCGGCCCCAACGTCACCGACGTCCTCCCCGACACCCGAGTCGTCAGGCTCTCGTCGCTCTAGCCGGGCGGTGGAGCAATGTCTCCCGACCTCATGGACCACCTCACCAAGGACGAGCTCGGCCAGCTACGGCAACCGCGGGCGCGCCAACAGGTCGTTCAGCCTTTGTGGGCGATGGCGGCGCTGGTGGGACCGGCGAGGTGGCGTATCTCCGTGCGCGCGAAGCCCGCTGTGCGGGCCCAGCGGTCGAACTGGGCGCCGGTGTAGTCGAAGCCGGCGGGCAGCTCGATGAGCATGTTCAGCGACATC
>JBKJSO010000104.1:0-19625 GCA_046595835.1 Acidimicrobiales bacterium
CCGGGCCGGGTGCCCGCCGCGCGTCACCCAGAACGGGATCTTCTTGCTGGCGCCGAGCATCTTCGAGTTCGGCAACCCCAAGCAGCAGGCTGGCATCCTGGCCCGCATGGCTGGCGCTGAGGACCTCTGGTGCCAGGGCTGGTCGGAGCCCAACGCGGGCAGCGACCTGGCCAGCGTCACGAGCAAGGCCCGGCGCGTCGACGGCGGCTGGGTCCTCGACGGCCAGAAGACCTGGACCACCCGCGGCGCCTTCTGCACCCACCTCTTCGGCCTCTTTCGGACCGACCCCGAGAGCGCGCGTCACAAGGGCCTCACCTACTTCCTCCTCCCGCTCGACACACCTGGGGTGACGGTGCGCGGCTTCGGGCGGCTCGACGGCGACGAGGGGTTCGCCGAGGTGTTCTTCGACGATGCCTTCCTGGCCGACGACGCGGTGCCCGGTGGCGTCGTGCTCGGCGAGCCGGGCGGCGGCTGGTCTGTGGCCATGGCCACGGCTGGGTCGGAGCGCGGCCTCACGCTGCGTTCGCCCGGTCGGTTTCTGGCCACGGCCGAGCGCTTGGTGGCGCTGGCGGCCGAACGCGGCGACGCCGTCCTGAGGCGGCGGGCGGCCACGGCGTGGATGCACGCCGACGCCTACCAGCAGCAAACGCTGGCAACCGTCACGAAGCTGGTGGTCGGCGCGAAGCCGGGTGCCGAGGCGAGCCTCACGAAGCTGTGGTGGAGCGAGCTCGACATCGAGCTGCACGGCGTGGCGCTGGACCTGCTCGGCCCAGAGGCCGAGCTCGAGGGGCCATGGAGCAGGGGCTGGCAGTTCGCCTTGTCCGGCCCGATCTACGCGGGCACGAACGAGATCCAACGCAACATCGCCGCTGAGCGCGTGCTGGGGCTCCCCCGATGAGGTTTGCCCTCTCCGACGACCAGGTCTCGTTCCGCGATGCCGTGCGGGATCTGCTCGCCAACGAGTGCACCCCCGCCGTGGTGCGGGCGGCATGGGACGCGCCTGCGGGAGCGCTCGACCGCGGCGTGTGGGACACCCTGGCGGAGATGGGTGTGCTCGGCCTCCTCGTGCCCGAGGCCGAGGGTGGCCTCGGCCTCGACGAGACGTTCCTTGTGCCTGTGCTCGAAGCGTGCGGCCGGGCCGCTCTCCCCCACCCGATCGTCGAGACGGCCATGGTCGCAGCCCCGCTGCTCGGAACGGGCGCGGGGTTGGTCAGCACCGATCTCGGTGGCCCGCTCGTGCCGTGCGCCGCCGATGCCGACACCCTGTTGCTGCACCGCGACCGCGCGCTGGTCCTGTCGGCGTCGCCCGCGATCGGGCTCGACCCGGCGCCGACCGTCGACCGTGCCCGCCGCGCGGCTCGACTCGCAGCCCCCCGGACGACGACCCCGCACCAGCCTGCGACATCGAGCGACAGCCCGGGGCATCCCGTGTCGCAAGTTCCGGTGGTGGTCACCCGCGACCCTGCGGCGATCGCGCTGGCCCTCGACCGGGGAGCGCTCGGCACCGCGGCGATGCTGATCGGCCTTGCGCAGGCGATGCTCGACCTGACCGTCGGCTACGTGCAGGAGCGACAGCAGTTCGGCGTGCCCGTCGGGTCGTTCCAGGCCGTGAAGCACCACCTCGCGGACGCGGCCCTCGCCCTCGAGTTCGCGCGGCCAGCGGTGTGGCGTGCTGCGTGGTCGGTTGCCCACAACGAGCCGACTCGAGCGCGCGACGTGTCAATGGCCAAGGCCATGGCCAACGACGCGGCAGAGCTTGTCGGCCGCCAGGCCCTGCAGTGCCATGGCGCCATCGGCTACACCGTCGAGGCCGACCTGCACCTCTACCTGAAGCGCACCTGGGCCCTCTCGCGTGCGTGGGGCGACAGCGCCCACCACACCGACCGGGTCGCCGACGCACTCACGGAAGCCCGATGACCCGATCACTCAGCTGCTCACCACGCTCACCACGCTCACCCGCGTCGCCGCTGTGCCCGCCACTTAGGAGACACCCATGCCTGAAGCTTTCATCGTCGATGCAGTGCGCACCCCCGTCGGCCGGCGCGGCGGTGGGCTCAGTCAGGTCCACCCCGCCGACCTCGGGGCCCACTCGATCAACGCCCTCATGGATCGCACCGGCATCGACCCCGGCGCGGTGGACGACGTCATCTTCGGCTGCGTCGACACGGTAGGCGGCCAGGCGGGCGACATCGCCCGCACCTGCTGGCTCGCGGCGGGCCTGCCCGAGCACGTGCCGGGCACCACCATCGACCGCCAGTGCGGTTCCGCGCAGCAGGCCATTCACTTCGCGGCGCAGGCCGTGATGGCCGGCGTGAACGACGTGGTGGTCACCGGTGGCGTGCAGCAGATGTCGATGATCCCGATCAGCTCCGCGATGACGCTGGCCACCGAGCTCGGCTTCGACGACCCGTTCACCGGCTCGGAAGGCTGGGTGAAGCGCTACGGCGCCGGCGAGGTGAGCCAGTTCAAGAGCGCCGAGATGATCGCCACCAAGTGGGACATCAGCCGTGACGAGATGGAGGCGTTCGCGGTCGAGAGCCACGAGCGCGCCATCCGGGCCCGGGCTGAGGGACGCTTCGAGCGGGAGATCGCGCCGCTGTCCGGTGTCACTGCGGACGAAGGCCCTCGGGAGCCGAACTGGGAGAAGATCCGCTCCCTCCAGCCGCTCACCGAAGGCGGACGGGTCACGGCGGCATGCGCTTCGCAGATCTCCGACGCCTCGTCCGCCCTGCTCGTCGTGAGCGAGCAGGCCCTGAAGGACCACAACCTCATGCCCCGGGCACGCATCCACCACATGAGCGTGCGGGCCGACGATCCGATCTACATGCTCACCGCCCCGATCCCGGCCACGCGCTACGCGTTCGACAAGACCGGGATGTCGATGGACGACATCGACCTTGTCGAGATCAACGAAGCCTTCGCGTCGGTCGTGCTCGCGTGGGCCAAGGATCTCGATGTCGACCTGGCCAAGGTCAACGTGAACGGCGGCGCGATCGCGTTGGGCCATCCCCTCGGCGCGACGGGCGGCCGGCTCATGACGACGCTGCTGCACGAGCTCGAGCGCACCGGCGGCCGCTATGGCCTCCAGACCATGTGCGAGGGCGGCGGCCAAGCCAACGTCACCATCATCGAGCGCCTGTAGACGGACCAACGTGCGTGCCGTCGATGCGTCTGCCGGGCGCGTCGGTGCCCTGCGCCGTGACCGGAAGGGCTCGCTACGCTCCGCCGATGCCCTTCGATCGCGCGGAGATCCAGCACGCACTCGACCGCTTTCGGGCGGCGGCCGACGAGGCGGGGCGCACCGGCGACTGGCGGCCCTGGGTGGACTGCTTCACGCCCGACGTGCACTACATCGAGCACCTGTACGGCGAGATGCACGGCCGCGACGAGGTGCTGGCCTGGATCGACAAGACGATGAACGCGTGGCCCTTCACGCACATGCAGCTGTTCCCGTGGGACTGGTACACCATCGACGCCGAGCAGGGCTGGGTGATCTGCCAGCTCCGCAACGACTTCGTCGACCCGGGCGACGGCGCCACCTACGGCGCCTCCAACTGGACGCGCCTCGTCTACGCGGGCGACGGGCTGTTCTCCTCCGAGGAGGACGTCTACAACCCAGCGGACTTCGCTCCGGCCGTGGAGCAGTGGCTCGCCGCCTGGGCCAAGCATCACCCCGACGAGCCCAGCGGCGCCCCTCGGCCCTGACGCGGCCAGCTCGAGTCACCGACGAGCCCGCCGGCGCCCCTCGTCCCTGGTGACGCTGCCCTTCAGGATGTAGCCCCAGTGCGGCTCCTGGCAGGCGCCGTCGGGCAGGTCGGCGAACATCTCGCCGGTGTCGAGCCCGGCGCTCCACCGCTCGAGGGCGATGTGCATGCCGCCGTCCTCGGCGCGGTGCTGCTGGCCGAGGCCACCCAGGTCGACGGCGAGCTCGGTGTTCTCACGGGTGAACGTTCCCATTGCATCTCCTTGGTCGGGGACCGTCGCTCGGTCCGTGCGCGCAACGTAAACCCGGCACCCGAATGCAAGGTCAACCCGCCAGATCCGAGAGATCCCGGGCGCCAGATCAGGCCTTGACCTTGCATCCGAGTGCAGGGTCTATGTTCAGGTGGTGAGGATCTCCGAGCTCGCGGATCGGGTGGGCGTACCCGCCTCGACGGTGCGCTACTACGAGCGGATCGGTCTGCTCACGCTCCCGGAGCGCACCGAGTCCGGCTACCGCGACTATGCCGAGGACGATGCCACCCGCCTCCTGTTCATCACCCGGGCCCGCAAGATGGGCCTCAGCTGCGACCAGATCATCGAGCTGGTGCCGATCTGGGACGGCACGAACTGCGCGGGAGCGCATGAGCGCGTCAGCCAGCTGATCTCGGACAAGAAGACCGAGATCGCCCAGCGCGTCGCCGAGCTCAAGCGCTTCAGCGCGCAGCTCGACTCGGTGCGGGCAGCGCTGGAGGCCTCGGCGCCGCCTCCGGCCTGTCGTACAGACCTCTCCTGCTGCGTGCCCGATGCCGGCGACGAGGGCGCGGTGCCCATCGAGCTCGTCCGCAAGGCCAAGCGGTGAGGCGAAGGGGACCGACGTCCCGCGTGAACGCCGAGAAGGGCAGTCCGCTGCACTCTGAGAGCTTCGTCGTCGCGTGTTGATTCCGTCGTTCCCGTTCGTAGCGGTAGTGAGCGACGCATCGGGCGTCGCCGATCCGGCAAGGTGATGGGCAACGTCTGTCACCAGCCCCACCAAGGAGACTTCCGCCATGGCCCAGTACCTGCTGTCCGTCTGGCACGACGAGCCCTACGACGACATCGACTTCACCACCCCCGATGCGCAGCGCACCGTGGAGCAGGTCGATGCCCTCAACGCCGAGCTCCAGGCGACCGGGGCCTGGGTGTTCGCCGCCGGGCTGCAGCCAGCGTCGTCGGCCAACGTGGTGCGGGCCACTGGGACAGACGTGTCGACGACCGATGGCCCCTTCGCCGAGACCAAGGAGCAGATGGGTGGCTTCTGGGTGATCGAGGCCCCCGACCTCGATGCCGCCCTCGGGTGGGCGCGCAAGGCCACTGCGGCCTGCGAGCGCCCCGTCGAGCTACGACCCATGCATGAAGGCTGACGAGCTCGACCACATCTTCCGCCGCGAGGTGGGGCGCTGCACCGCCACCGATGACGCTCGATGCGGCCCAGCTCGACGCCTACCAGCCGTGCCACGCCGCCAGCGCCGATCTGCTGGCGCGAGCCGGAGCCCTAGATAGCATCGCCAGCGTGACAGCCGCGCCTGACAAGAACCCCTCGCAGCTGATCGACCGTCGGATCAAGGAGCTCGGCGACTGGCGGGGCGACATGCTCAGCCGGCTCCGCTCCATCGTGAAGGCCGCCGACCCCGGCGTGGTCGAGGAGTGGAAGTGGCGAGGTGTTCCCACCTGGGAGCACGACGGCATCATCTGCACAGGCGAGACCTACAAGAGCGTCGTGAAGATGACCTTCGCCAAGGGTGCCTCGCTTGAGGATCCGACGGGCCTCTTCAACTCCAGCCTGGACGGCAACGTGCGGCGGGCCATCGACGTCCACGAGGGCGAGAAGGTCGACGAGAAGGCGCTGAAGGCCCTCATCCGCGAGGCCGTGAGCCTGAACGAGTCCACGGCCAAGGCGAGGTCCAAGTCCAAGCGCTGAAGCGGCGACCCTGGGCCGTGGTGACCTGGCTCAGGATGCGGGTGCCGGTCTCGCTGCTCGTCACGTCCTTTCCACCCGGGCAGGGCGGCCTGCGACCCCCGCCTACGTGACCTTCGACAGGGGCTCGTTGGCCAGCTCGGCCAGCCGGGTGAGGCCGCGCTCGGCGTGCCCGGAGAGGCGCGCCGCCGCGGCCTGCACCGCCGGCTCCTCACGCTGGGACGCTTGGACGCGCGCCGGGTTGAGCGCGCATGCGTTGGCCCACTCGGCGATGTCCGGCTCGGCACCGAAGCGGCGCGCGGCAAGCGTTCCCCGCACCTGCATCTGTGCCCAGTCGACGGTGGTGTTGGGGAGGTTGTTGGGCGGGCAGATCCGGTTGCGCTCCCGGTCGTCGTCGCGGGTTGCCTCCACGTAGCCGGCCAACGCCGCGTTGAAGCACGGGAACCCGGCCCGAATCGTCTGCAGCCGGATCTTGTCGGGGCCCCACACGGGAACCAGCGGCGGGTACTGCAGCCCGGAGGCCGCGCAGTGCACCACGAGCGAGCCCGGCGCGAGTGCGACCGATCCGTGGTCGAGGACGATCTCGCCGCGGGTCACCTGCTTGATGTGCCCTAGGCGCACGACGTTGTCGATCGTGTGCAAGAGATCAAGCTCCCATGCACCGAGCGTCGGCGTCTTGGCCATCGTCGGCACGACATCGGTGTCGACGCGGAACATCACGTCGGCAGCCTCGAGGCGCAGGAAGAGGTCGTCGAGCGACTCCGCCTCGGCCGCAGCGGCCATCGTGTCGGCTGCGAGACCGAGCGCCACGGCAGGATCCGGCTGCACGACGGCCCGGTTGAGCATCCAGGGGTCGCGCGGGCGCACCCAGCGGATGCGGTCTGGCTCCACGCCGTTCGTCAGCAACCACACGATCCCGTCGGTGGCGGTCTTGCCGGAGCCGACGATCACATAGCTGCTCTGCTCGGCAGCTGAGCTGGGCAGCTCGTTGATGGGGAGGACGCGGACGTCGTCGGCAACACCGAACGGCGCTGGCGTCGTGGCGGGGATCGTGGGCGACAGATAGGTGCCGTCGACGGCGCGGCGACGCACGTTCACCTGCACGGTCTCGCCCGACTCGCGGGACGTCACCAAGTGAGACGGGCCATCAGTGGAGTGCTCGCTCCCCCCGAGGAAGGTGACTCGTCCGGAGGCGAGGAAGCGACGATGGAGGATGTCGTCGTAGTACGCCTGGATCTCCGACCGCAGGGCCCGCTCCTGGAGCCCGGCCTCCGGCCCGCTCTGCTGAAGGCTGCCGTTGCCGAGCACGGTCGACGCCACGCCGTAGAACACCGAGGCTTGGTGCAGCTGGACGAACGGGTAGGCGTCCTGCCAGTGGCCGCCGGCCGCGTCGCGACGATCGACGAGCGTGACGTGCACGTCGGCGTGGTCGATCAGGGCGTCGGTGAAGGCCATGCCCATGGCCCCCGCGCCAACCACGAGGTAATCGGTCTCAACGGATCGCATGGCCATGGGGCTGGCCCTCCAGCGTCAACGCGGTCGTCACGGATGCTAGGCAGCGCCGACGCTCTACTGCAGGGTGGAGGGGCGGGCAGAGTGCGAGGAGGGGCCGGATGTCCGAGCCGACCGAGTGCTCCGCTCGGGTGCGCACGTACCGCGCCTGCACCCCCGCCGAGCGCCAGATCGCGATCCAGCAGCTGGCTGCGCTGGAGTGCGCCACCCGCGCCGAGCTGGCCGATGTGGTCACCGCGGCGGACCTCGAGGAGGACTGGCGAGCGGACGGGGCCACTGCGATGTCGGCGTTCGTCAGGGCCGACACCGATGAGGACCTGGCGCAGCGCCTGCAGTGCCTGTCGTCCGCCCAGATCGATGCGCTGGCCCGACAGCACCGGTTGCACACCAAGCGCGATGCGCGCCAAGCCCACGCGCAGCGCGGGTTCCGGTCTCGGCCCGACCATGACTTCGGCGGCCGCCGGTACAGCGGGTTCCTTCCCGACGCCGAAGCCGCCCAGGTCGACGCGGTGCTCGACCGCATTGCCGACTCGTATGGGCCCAACGTAGAGACGGGGATGTGGGATCCGCCGGACATGCGCCGGGCTGACGCCCTGGTCGAGCTGGCCACCCAACGCCTCGCAGAGGATTCCGATCCTGAGACCTGCATGGTCGTCGTGCACGCCGATGCCGCCGTCATCGACGGCGCACGGGCTGGCAACGGCTCGATCGACGGGATGCAGATCCCCGCCGAGTCGGTCCTGCGCCACCTGTGCGATGCCCGCATCGAGTGCTCGGTTGATGCTCCTGATGGCACGACAGTGGGCATCGGCCGCACCAACCGCACCCCACCCCGTGGCTACGACGCCGCATCCGCCAACGAGACGGCTGCCAGTGCCGGTTCCCTGGGTGCGACCGCCCGATCCGACAGATCCACCACATCCGCCACTGGGTCAGAGACCACGGCGTCACCGACGCCTGGAACCTCGTCGGTCTGTGCTGGCACCACCACCGGCTTGTGCATGAGGGCGGCTGGGAGATCACCGGCAACGCCGACCATGAGCTCACCTTCACCAGCCCCTACGGACGAGCGCTCCGCTCCAAACCCGAGCCACTCCGAGACGCCACCCGCGTCCGCGCCCAACAAGCCACCGCGGTCCCGCTGGGGGGGCCGGTCCCGTAGACAGCCGAGCAGGCAGTCTCCGCCGGGCTCCAGGGTCGGCAGCACTCTGCGACCTCCGCGTCGGCATCGCATCGGGGTACGCCACCGCGTTCGTCATCGGGGGTAGCGCAGCGGACCGGTCCGCCCTCAGCCTGCGTGGCGGCGTGCCTCCCGGACGCGCGCTTCGACCCGGGCTGCCTGCGCCTCGAGGACGGCACGATCGGGTTCGGCCTTGGCGATGTCGTCGGGCCACGATTCGACGACGGAGGTGGCCCAGTCGGTCCACCGCTCGACGGCGATGCTGATCTCCTCGAGGAACTGCCCGCACACGACGAGCCAGGGCAGCCGCTCAGGGAACTGCCCCTCACCGTCGAGATAGGCGCGGGAGATGCCCTCGCTGGCGAGGTCGCGCTCGTCGACCCACCGCCGCACGGCCTCGATGTTGCCCAGCAGGTCCTCCTTGGACCCATGCTCGGCGTAGAAGATCTTCACGAGCGCCTCGAACTCGATGACCGGCCCCGCTCCCGGTTTGGGCACCCAGACCGCCAGCGCCTGCCGACCCTCGGCGGTGATCGAGTAGACGGTGCGAGGGCGCTTCCCCACCATCTCCGAGGTCGCCTTCGCCAGACCGTGGGCGACCAGCTTCTTCGGCTCCTCGTACAGCTTGCTCTCCGCTCGCGGCCAGAACTGACCCAGGGCGCGCTGCATCTGCTGCGCGAGCTCATAGGTCGTCCAAGGTTTCACGGCGAGCAGGCCCAGTATGGCGTAGGACGTGGTGGTCAGCTGCGATCGGGCGATCTTCGAGGACATTGACCAACTCCCTTTGGGAGACTATGTTCCTCCCATTGGGAGCATAGTCGAGGAGGGACCATGACCACCAGCATCGAGATCGTCAACCGTGATCAGGCGGCGGCCTGGGACGGCCAAGAGGGAGACGTATGGACCGAGCACGCTGACCGGTACGACCGCGTCGGTCGCCGGATCTGGGCGCACTTCCTCGAGCACACCCCGATCGCCGCCTCCGATGTCGTGCTCGATGTGGGCTGCGGCACCGGCCGCACGACGCGCGACGTCGCTCGTCGCGCCACCGATGGTCAGGTGCTCGGCGTGGATCTGTCGGCGCGCATGCTGGCATGCGCACGGGAGCGCGCCGCCGGCGAGAGGCTCGCCAACGTCGAGCACGTGCAGGGCGATGTCCAGGTGTTTCCCTTCGACCCCGAGTCCCACGACATCGCCATGAGCAGCTTTGGCGGCATGTTCTTCAGCGACCCGATCGCCGCCTACTCGAACATCGCAGGAGCGCTTCGGCCCGGCGGCCGGCTCGCCATGCTCACGTGGCAGGGCCTCTTGGAGAACGAGTGGCTCGTGGCACTGCGCGAGGCGCTGGCCATGGGACGAGACCTTCCCGTTCCTCCCCCGGACGCCCCGACGCCGTTCTCGTTCGCCGAGCCCGATAGAGCCCGCTCCATCCTCGAGGCGGCCGGGTTCGAGCAGGTCGACCTCACGCCGATCGATGCCTCGATGGACTTCGGCAGCGACGCCGACGACGCCTACGCCTTCGCCGTGACGATGGGCATCGTCGTGGGTTTGACCCACGAGCTCGACGAGCCCACCCGCCAGACCGCCCTCGCGAACCTGCGAGAGATGCTCGCCGCGCACGAGACCCCCGACGGGGTGCTGCTCGGCTCAGCCAGCTGGCTCATCACGGCACGGCGGTCATAGCCGTCAGCGGCGATCGAACGAGAACTCGAGCACCTGCGTGAGGCGGATGTTGTTCCCGGCGGGGTCGCGGAACGAGGTGTCGATGCCGTAGGGCTGGGGTGTAGGCGGATCGTTGAAGACCGCGCCGCGAGCGGACGGCTCGTCGTAGGCGACCTGGCAGTCGTCCGTCTCCAGGAACAGCGTCCCGCCCGCGCCCTTGGCGACGAGCTCTGCGAGCTGATCGCTGCTCTCATCGTCGAGCATCGGCGCTCTCCTCGACGGGTCACTCGTGACGTCCCGTCAGCGGGGCTCGTGCTCGGCGTCCGGGAGAAGCTCGACGTACCCGTCGGTCCCGTGCACGCGGATCTGCTGTCCATCGACGATGAGCCGGGTGGCGTGCTCCACGCCCACCACCGCCGGGAGGCCGTACTCGCGCGCGACCACCGCGCCGTGGGTCATGAGGCCTCCGACCTCCGTCACCAGGCCGGCGATCGCCACGAACAGAGGCGACCAGCTGGGATCCGTGTGCACGGTCACCAGGATGTCGCCAGGCTTGAGATCGGCGTCTGCCATGTCGAGGATGACCCGCGCCCGCCCTTCGACGGTTCCGCCTGACACGGATAGGCCGGCCAGCGCGCCGGTCGGCACGTCGTCACGCCGATACACACCGGCGATCCCCTCACCGTCGGAGGTCAGCACCCGGGGTGGCGTCAGCGCTTGATGCGACCTGAACTGGTCCCGACGGGTTTGGATGAGCTCGTGATCGGCGTGGTTCGAGCGCACCACCTCCTGGAGCTCCTGGAACGTGAGGAAGTAGATGTCGTCCTCCGCACGGAGCACCTGGTCCTGCACGAGGCGCTCGGCCTCCTTGAGCAGGGCCTGCTTGTACGCGAAGTAGCGGCTGACCATGCCGTACTTCGGATGCTCCCGATACCCGATGAAGGTGCGCAGGCGGTCGATCATCCGCTTGGTCTCGTTGGCCTTCGACTCGCCGTCGGGCAGACCGCGCAGTCGCTCAAGCACCTCCTGCTCCTTCTGCTGCGCCTCTTGCCGTCCCCGCTCGAAGCGCCGCACGCTCGCGCCGGACTCGAAGCTCTCGACGTTGGCGAGAATGATCGGAAGGAGCGCTGAGGGACGCTCGCTCCACCGCGGGCGGGCGATGTCGATCTCGCCGACGCAGCGCATGCCGTACTTGTGGAGGTAGTCGACGATGGCGTCGCTTGCTTCGGGTCCTCCGTCGAGGTCGCCCATCTCGTCGAGGAACTCGTCGCCTGCCCCGGCATGCAGGAAGGCCACGACCTCGGGATGCGGGCGGATCACATCGGCCACATCGAGGAGCGCCAGGCCCATCTCCGAGGTGACGTTGTTGGGTGCCGACTGCGTGAGCGTGTCGGCCGCGCCCTTCTCGCCCAGCCACTCGCGGAGATGTTCGTTCAGCCACCACGTGGCATCCATCGCCGCCGTGAGCACCTGATGGCTCTGCGGGTCGAAGAGGAGCGCTCTGAGCTCCTGGATGTCGGCCAGGATGAACTCGAGCAGCGCCGTGCCGGACTTCGTGCGAATGGCGCGCCGCATCGTGACGAGCGATGCCCGGTTGCGTTCGATCAGTTCGCTCACGATCTCCGGATCGGCATCGATCAGCAGGGCCTCAGCACCGAGGGTCGGCCCCGCAGAAGCCTCGTCCGGGGTCGACACGATGAAGCCGCGCTCGACGACCGACTCAAGCGCGTCTCGGATCAGCGGATCGGACTTCCCCAGGGCCTCGATCAGCGCGGCGCGGCTCGCTGGTGCAGCTAGGCGCGGCGTGACGTCGACGAACAGCCGCCCTCCGGCGACACGCATGGGTGCCGGTGAGGTCAGCTGCCAGACGGACAGCCCGAGCGGCTTCATGGCGTCGGTCATCATCTGCTGGTGACCGACGGACACGTAGACGTGGTTGGCTCCGTCGTCCACCTCCGGCACGGGGAACTGCGTCACTCGAGCTCGCTCGCGTGCTCAGTCGCCTCGCTCGGGGGACCCGCCTTCACCATCTGAGGACCCTACGCGCGCCCTCGTCGATCACCGGCGTCCCACCGGCGCCAGTGCCAGCGGCCACTACGGTTGCCGCGTGAGCAGCCCTCGAGTGCCCGGTGGGGTGGTGCACACGCTTCCACGAGACCTGCGCGCCGCGCTGGTCGCCGACCCCACGGCCCTCGACGCCTGGAAGGACATCACACCGCTCGCCCGCAACGAGTTCATCTGCTGGGTGGAGGACGCCAAGCAGGCGCCGACCCGAGCGCGGCGCATCCGTCGGACCAGGGAGGAGCTGGAAGAAGGCCAGCGTCGACCGTGCTGCTGGCCAGGGTGCAAGCACCGCGAGCGCACGGGGTAGGTCAGCCCTCGGCGACGGCCTTGAGCGAGTCGTGCACATCCGTCGGAGGACCGGTAGCCCGAGCTCAGACCTGCGGGCGCATCTTGCGGTAGAGGCACTGGCCGCCGCCGGACGCGTGCAGCTTCCCGCCTGGCGACCACACCTTCGCGGTCCAGCCGAAGAGGCCGCGGGTGGACAGCGGTGCGACGCCGTCGCACAGCAGCCACTCCTCCCCCGCCGCGGGCTGGTGGAAGGCGACGTTGAGATCGAGTGTTGGCGCCATGAACGGTGGCTGCTGCCAGGCGTGAGGGCGGTGGGCAGAGGGCCAGCTCGGGAGGTCGACGAGGATCACCGAGCGAGCCGCGTCGAGCCACGAGTCGTCGAAGGTGGCCGTAGGGAGGAACTTCAACCACTCCTGCCAAGCAGCCGGACGTGGACCCTCTGGTGGCCAGTCGACCTCGAACTGAATCGGCTTGGCGTCGAAGTTCAACCAGAACGGGAACGGCGGCTCGGCGTCGGGCGGGAGCAGCTCTTGGATGTTCGGCAGGTCGTCGGGCAGTGGCACGTCGGGGAACACCGTCTCGTCGTGCTCGAGGCCCTCGTTGTCGGCCGTGCTCCACACCATCGCGTCGAGGATCGGGCGACCCTCCTGGGTGATCTCCACGCGCTGCGAGTGTGCGGCGCGGCCCTCCTTGCGAGCCTCCACCCGGATGTCGATCGGCTCGAACTTGGCCACGCCCAGGTAGTGGCACGAGAACGCCGCCGGATGCTCGTGGGGGCTCTCCGCGCCCGCCGCCCGGAGCGCGAACGAGGCGATGTAGCCGCCCATCGGCCCCCAGATCTCCCAGTCGTTGCTCGGCGTGGCCCGGAAGCGCCCCTCACCGAGCGGCTCCACGGTGGTGTCGATCCCCAAGTCGCCCATGGGTGCAGCGTCGCGGCCCCTGCGCCGCCGTCGCAACCCGATTGTCGCTCTACCGCTGAACGACCCGTGTGCCGTTCGCCCACCTCCGTTCGGCGCGGCTCCTGACGCTCCGTCAGATCTCTGCGAAGATGCACGACGCACGCAGAGAGGGAGTCGCCGTGGCACACGATCTGGTCATCCGAGGAGGCAGGGTCGTCGATGGCACCGGCGCACCCGCCCGTGGCGCGGACGTCGCCATCACCGACGGCGTCGTCACCCACGTGGGCACGGTCGACGGCACCGGCACCCGCGAGATCGATGCCGACGGCGCGCTCGTAACGCCCGGCTTCGTCGACATCCACACCCACTACGACGGCCAGGCCACCTGGGACGAGACGCTGTCGCCCTCGTGCTGGCACGGCGTGACCACCGTGGTGATGGGTAACTGCGGCGTGGGCTTCGCACCCGTCGCCCCCGATCGCCACGAGTGGCTCATCGGTCTCATGGAAGGCGTGGAGGACATCCCCGGCGCCGCGCTCTCCGCCGGCATCCAGTGGGGCTGGGAGTCGTTCCCCGAGTTCCTCGACCACCTCGACGGACGCTCTCATGTGATGGACCTCGGCACCCAGGTGCCCCACGGCGCCGTGCGCGGCTACGTGATGGGAGAGCGCGGCGCGCGCAACGAGCCCGCCACCAGCGACGACATCGAGGCCATGGCCGCCATCGTGCGCGAGGGCATCCAGGCCGGCGCGCTCGGCTTCTCCACCAGTCGCACCCTGGCGCATCGCGCCATCGACGGTGAGCCCGTGCCCGGCACCTTCGCCGCCGAAGACGAGCTCTTCGGCATCGGCCGCGTGCTCGGCGAGCTCGGCGCCGGCGTGTTCGAGATGGCCCCCGCCGGTGCGCTGGGCGAAGACCTCGCCGCGCCCGAGCGCGAGATGGACTGGATGCGTCGCCTGTCCGCCGCCATCGGTCGCCCCATCACCTACGCCCTCAACCAGAACAACGCGGACCCGGGTGCGTGGAAGCGCCTGCTCGACATGTCGGCGGCCGCCGACGCCGAGGGCGTGGCGATCCGCCCGCAGGTGCACGCCCGCAGCGTGTCGCTCCTGCTCGGCTTCCAGACGTTCCACCCCCTCGGCTTCACCAAGCCCTGGCAAGAGGCCGGTCTCGGCCTGCTGCCCTGGCGGGAGCAGGTGGCCCGGATCAAGGCGTCGCCCGAGCTGGCGGCCGCCATCGTGGCCGACGCGCCCCGCCTAGCCGACGACGCCATCGTGTCGGGCTTCATGCACCCGGATCGCATCTTCCTACTGGGCGACCCGCCCGACTACGAGCCCGGCCCCGACCGCAGCGCCACCGCCATGGCCGCCCTCGCCGGCGTGAACGTGTGGGAGCTGCTGCTCGAGCTCTTCCTCACCGACGACGGTCGCGAGCTCCTCAACGCACCGATCCTCAACTACACCGACGGCAACCTCGACGCGGCCGGTGAGATGCTGCGCCACCCCACCTCGGCGTTCGGTCTCGGCGACGGCGGCGCCCACGCGGGCCAGACGTGCGATGCCTCCACCACCACCTTCATGCTCAGCCACTGGGCCCGGGATCGTGCCCACGGTCGTCTCACCGTGGAGGACGCCGTGCACAAGATGACCCGGAGCACCGCCACGCTCTACGGCCTCGGCGACCGCGGCGTGCTCGCCCCCGGCTACGTAGGCGACTGCAACGTCATCGACTTCGAGCGGCTGCAGCTGCGGCGCCCGGAGCTGGCTCGTGACCTGCCGGGCGGTGCCAGCCGCCTCATCCAGCACGCCGACGGCTACCTCCACACGATCAAGAGCGGCCAGGTCACCTTCACGGCCGGCGAGGACACGGGCGCCCGCCCGGGCGCGCTGCTCCGAGGTGCCCGGTGAGCGCGTCGCCCCGCGACACGGCGGCCGCGTTCTGGGCCGCGCTCTACGACCGCGACTGGGCACGCATCCGCTCGTTCTTCGGACCGGAGTCGATCTACTACGACGTGCCTACCGGTCCGTCGGCCGCCGGCGTGGGACCTGACAGCATCGAGGCTCGGCTTCGGCTCGGTCTCGAGGGCCTCGTCGGCTACGAGCACCGCCCGGGCGTGGTGGCCGAGGGCGCCGACGGTGTGGTGGTCACCGAGCACACCGAGGTGTGGACGTGGGAGACAGGCGAGACGGTCGCCCTCCCGTTCGTGTCAGTGCAGCGAATCGTCGACGGCGTCATCGTGCTCTGGAAGGACTACTGGGACTTTCAGACCCTGATGGGCGCCGCACCTGCCGCGTGGCACGAGCGGCTCGACACGGCCGACCTGTCCTGGGTGGTCGACGTCACCGGGCGCGCCTGATCGCACGGCGCTCGTTGCCCACGATCGCGAACCGATCCGACCGCGACGCGCGACAGTGTGAAACATGACGATGTACTCCCAGGCCGAGGCACCGGCGCGCCCCTGGACTGCGGAGGTGGCGGTCGAGCACACCCGCGTGATCGCGCTCGCGGGGCTCACCGTGGGCGTGCTCGTCGGCGGCGTGGGCAGCCGCCTCGCGATGCTGCTGCTGCGGGTCACCTCTGCCGACTCCGTGCACGGGCTCATCAGCGACGATGGCTTCTTCATCGGGCGGGTCACCATCGGCGGTTCGTACAACCTGCTCCTGCTCGGGGCCATGTTCGGCGTGATCGGTGCGGCGGCCTACGGGCTCGTGGCACCGTGGCTGATCGGCCCGACCTGGTTCCAGGACCTCACCGCATCCCTCGGAGCGGGGGCGGTGGTGGGCGGGATGCTGATCCACGCGACGGGAGTCGACTTCACCGTGCTGACCCCGCACGCGCTCGCGGTCGCGCTGTTCATCGCCATCCCCGCGCTGTTCGGCGCGCTCATCGGGCCCGCTCGTCGTCGCTTCGCCCGCCCCCACACCTGGGCGGCGGCCGGTCGCCGTCGCTGGCTGGTGCCGCTTCTCGCGGCGGCGTGCTTTCCGCCGTCGCTCATCGTGATCGCGATGGTGTTCCTCGTGCTGCTGGCCTGGACGCCAGGGCGCGAGGCGCGCCTCTCCGAACGCGTGCATGCGAAGGTGGCGGCCCGCACTGCGGTGCAGGGCGCCTGGCTGCTCGTCGCCGTCCTCGGCCTGGCGGCCCTCGTCGACGACCTACAAGCCATCCTCTGACCACCAGCGCCTGAGGCGGACCGGCGAGCCCGAGCGACGCTTCCTTCAGCAGCGCCTCGACGCGATCGTTCAGCCGAGGCCATAGAGGGCGGACAGCGCGATCGCCGCCGCGGTGGCCACGTTCACCGAGTCGACCTCGCTGGCCATCGGGATGCGCATTCGGCGATCTGTCGCCGCGAGCGCCGCATCGGTGAGGCCAGGACCCTCGGCACCGAGCACGAGCGCCACGCGCTCGGGAGCGTCGGCGACGAGGCGGCCCAGTGGCTCAGCCTCGGGCGACGGCGTGAGCGACACGGTGGTGAAGCCGTCGGCCCGCAGGTTGTCGAGGGCGCCGGGCCACCCGTCGTCGGAGACACGGGCGAACGGGACCATCAGCACATGGCCGAGCGAGACGCGCGTCGACCGCCGGTAGAGCGGGTCGGTGGTCGTCGGGTCGAGCACCACCGCGTCGACACCGAAGGCCGCCGCGTTGCGGAACAGCGCCCCGATGTTCTCGTGGTCGTTCACAGCTTCGAGCACGAGGATGCGCCGTGCTCCAGCAACGAGATCATGCACCAACGGCAGGTTGGGGCGCTCCGCCACCGCCAGCACGCCCCGGTGGAAGTGCACGCCCGTGACCGCCTCCATGGCCTTGGCGGGCATCGTGAAGATCGGCGCGGCGGTGTGCACGAGCGAGGCCACGCGGGCGACGTGCTCCACGGCCACGAACAGCGAGCGCACCTCGTAGCGGGAGGCGAGCAGCATCTCAATCGAGAGGCGCCCTTCGACGGTGAAGATGCCCCGCTCGCGCTCGAGCGCCATCCGGCGCGAGGGGGCGCGCAGGTGCGTGTAGTCCGCCAGGCGGGGGTCATCGAGATCCTCCACGGGCACGATCGGCACGTCGTGCAGCCTCGCGCACCCCGGACGCGCCGCCGCCCCAGCCGGGGCGGGCCAGGGCGGCGGTCTTAGGGGGCAATCGACTGGGGGCGCAGTCGGTGCCGGTCGCTCACTACCCGGCGGCCCACCGTTCCAACCATGCAATGCTCGAGCCATGCGTGCCGTCGTCTGCAAGGAGTTCGCCCCCATCGATCAGCTCGTGATCGAGGAGCGTCCAGACCCTGCGCCGGGGGCGGGCAAGGTGGTCGTGGCGGTGCGAGCGGCCGGGGTGAACTTCGTGGACGGGCTCTTCGTGCAGGGCAAGTACCAGATCAAGCCGCCCCTGCCGTTCACCCCTGGCGGCGAGGTGGCCGGCGACATCATTGCGGCCGGCGAAGGCGTCGAGGGCCTAGCGGTGGGCCAGCGAGTGCTGGCCATGCCGTGGCTGGGCGGCTTCGCGTCCCATGTCGAGCTGGCCGCGGGCTCAGTGGTGCCCATCCCCGGTGATCTGTCCTACGGCCAGGCGGCCGCCCTCGTGCAGAGCTACGGCACGATGCTCTTCTCGATGACCCGGCGCATGCAGGTGCGCGCCGGTGAGTGGGTGCTCGTGCTCGGAGCCGGCGGCGGCATCGGCCTCGCCGCCATCGACGTGGCTCGCCACCTCGGCGCCCGGGTGATCGCCGCCGCATCGTCGCCCGAGAAGCTCGCCGCCGCTACGGCGGCCGGTGCGGAGGCCACCATCGCCTATGAGACAGAGGACCTCAAGACGCGGGCGCGGGAGATCTCGGGGGGTGGCGTCGACGTCATCGTCGATCCCGTAGGTGGCCGCTTCGCCGACGCCGCGCTCCGCTCGCTGGGCTGGATGGGCCGCTACCTCGTCATCGGCTTCGCCGGCGGCGACATCCCGAAGCTCCCCGCCAACCAGGTGCTCCTGAACAACCGCACCGTGGTGGGCGTCGACTGGGGCGCATGGACGATGCGCGACGCCGCCGGCAACCGTGACCTGCTCACCGAGCTGATGGACCTGGCGGGGAGCGGCGCCCTGTCGCCCGTCGAGCCCACCGAGTATCCGCTCGACGATGTGGTGCAGGCCCTCACCGACCTCCAGGACCGCAAGGCGGCCGGCAAGGTCGTGCTCGTGCCCTAGTGCGAGCGGCGAGCCGCCACCAGCGCCGCCTGCTCGTCGAGCAGGGGCAGCACGACGTCGCGCGACGCGCTCGGCAGGCGGAACACGCACTCAGTGACGCCGATGCGCTCGAAGTGGTCGAGCTTGCCGGGATCGGGCAGTGAGCCGAAGGGCACGATCTCGATCGACTCGGGGTCGCGTCCCGCCGATGCCACGGCCTCGCGCAGCCGAGGGATCGCGTCGGTGAGGCCCGCTCCTCCGATCGGGATCCAGCCGTCGCCGTACTCGGCGATGTGGGCGAACAGCGTCGGGCCGGCTGCGCCGCCGTGGAGCACCGGTACCCGAGGCCGACCATCGGAGCCGCGCTGCACCGGCTTGGGCCAGGACCACGACGGAGCCAGGTCCACGTGCTCGCCGTGGAGCTCGCCCTCGTCGTCACCCCAGAGCGCCTGCATCGCCAGCACGTGCTCGCGGGCCACGGCGCGGCGATCGGCCATCGCCACGCCGTGATGGGCCAGCTCGTCCTCGTTCCAGCCGAAGCCTACGCCGAGCGCGGCCCGACCACCGCTCAGGTGATCGAGCGTCGCCACCGCCTTCGCCGTGACGATCGGCTCCCGCTGCGCGGCGAGGAGGATCCCGGTGCCGAGGCGAAGGGTGGTGGTGGCGGTCGCGGCGGCGGCCAGGGCCACGAGGGGGTCGAGGCACCGTCGGTACTCCTCCGCCAGCTCGGCGTCACCCGTGGGCGGGGGCGTGCGTCGGCTCACGGGGATGTGCGTGTGCTCGGGCAGCCACAGCGATTGCAGGCCGCGCGCCTCGGCCTCCCGGGCCAGCTCGACGACGCCGATGCTCACGTCGGTGGCGAACATCGTGATCCCGTAGCGCACTCTGGTCTCCTCCCGAGCTCGGTCCCGTCTCCACCCGTCTGCGCCCCGTCCGGCTGCGCAGGCCTTGGCCTGACGTGCCGTCAGATCCTGCCAGACTGCGGGTCATGAGCGGCATCTGCGCAGGGCGCGTCGTCATCGTCACCGGTTCGGGTCGCGGGCTCGGGCGGGCCCATGCGGTGGAGCTGGCTCGCCAGGGCGCCCAGGTGGTGGTGAACGACCTCGGCTGCGAGCTCGACGGCTCCGGCGGAGGCAGCGGCCCCGCCGGTGAGGTGGTCGAGGAGATCCGCGCCGCCGGGGGCCAGGCGATCGCCAACGGCGACGACGTGGCC
>JBKJSO010000133.1:0-8728 GCA_046595835.1 Acidimicrobiales bacterium
ACGTAGCCCACGAGGTCGGCCATGAGCAGCTGCAGGTGCACGGGCTGCCCCCCGCCGAGCTCGTAGGCCCGCTCCCGGCCCTTCGCCGTGAGCGCGAACATCATCGACGCACCGCGGCTGACCGCCACGTGCCCGCTGGTCTCCAAGCGCAGCAGCGCGATGAGGAGCGCGTCGGCACCGGGACGCCTGCCGACGGCGGCCAGGCGGTCCTGCAGCTCGGAGCCGCCGAGGCCGGCGTCGCCGACGTCGAGCAGCGCAAGCATCGCCTCGGTCCCCAGCTTCGTCCCCACGAACCTGATCATAACGTACTATTACGTTACGGTCTACCCAGCTCGGGCGTGGCGTCGGTCACCGCCACGGTCAGCCCGGCTCAGCCGGGCCAGACGATGCTCTGCAGCTCAGCATAAGCGTGCAGGCCGAAGCTCCCACCGTCGCGACCGACGCCGCTCATCTTGAAGCCGCCGAAGGGCGCCTCGTGGTTGCGCTGCGCCGTGTTGATGCCGACGCTGCCGGTGCGCAGCTGGCGTGCCACGCGCATCGCGCGCGCTGTGTCGCCCGAGAAGACGTAGTCGTAGAGACCGAACTCGGTGCCGTTGGCGATGGCCACCGCCTCGTCCTCGTCGTCGAAGGGCACGACCACGACCACCGGTCCGAAGAACTCCTGGAGCACCGCGGCGTTGTCGGGCTTGCAGCCCGCGATCAGCGTGGGCGCCACGTAGAAGCCCGACGCCATCTCCGGCCGCCGGCCGCCGGCGACGAGCTCGCCGCCCTCCGCGACGCCCGTCTGGATCAGCGCCTCCACCCGGTCGCGCTGCACCGCCGAGATCAGCGGGCCAACGACGGTGGTGGCCTCGAGCGGGTCGCCCACGATCATTCGATCGGACGCCTGCTGGAGCCCAGCCACCACTTGGTCGTACACGCCGCGCTGCGCGATCACGCGGGTGGGCGCGGTGCAGATCTGACCGCTGTGGAAAGCCCACACCGAGGAGATCGTGGCGATCGCCGTCTTCAGGTTGGCGTCGTCGAACACGATGCCGGCGCCCTTGCCGCCGAGCTCGAGCAGCAGACGCTTCATGTCGCGCCCCGCCACCTCACCGATGGCCCGGCCCACCGGCGTGGAACCGGTGAAGCTCACCATGTCGATGCGGTCGGACGCCACCAGCGTCTGACCAACCTCCGGCCCGGAGCCGGTGATCACGTTCACCACGCCCGCTGGGAACCCGGCCTCGTGGAGCACCTCGCCGAACACCGTGACGGCCAGCGGGTCCTGCGGCGCGGGCTTCACCACGACGGTGTTGCCCATGGCCAGTGCCGGACCGATCTTGCCTGCCATGTTCACGATCGGGAAGTTGTAGGGCGTGATGCACGCCACCACGCCCACCGGTTGGCGCACGGCGATGGCCCCCATGATCCCGCCGGCCGCCAGCGCGGTGGTGGGCATCTCGCTCGGGGGCAAGGGGATGGTGGAGGGCTCGAGGGCGCCCTGCGCGTACCGACGGAACCGCTCGATGCAGGTGGGCACCTGCATCGTCCTGGCCACTCGCATCGTGGCACCCGTCTCCGCCTGCACGAGCGGGATCAGCTCGTCCATCCGCTCGCGCAGCAGGTCGGCGGCGCGGTTCAGGAGGGCGGCCCGCTCCTCGGGCTTGGTGCGACTCCATGCCGGGAAGGCGTCACCGGCGGCCGTCGCGGCAGCCTCCACCTGTGCGACCGACGCCTCGGGCGCCTGGCCCACCACTGCTTCGGTGGCCGGGTTGACGATGTCGTACTCGCCTCGCTCCCCGTCGACGCGCTCGCCGCCGATGAGCATCCGGAACCCCTGTGCTGCCATCGACTCAGGCTAGAACGCGTTCTAGTTCGCTGTCGCACCCGGCACCGATCCGCTGGTCCTGATGGGCGTTCTCGGGCGTCAGCCCGGTTGCGTTGGGTCGATCATCGGCGCAGGGACAACACTGCGACGATGCTCACGGCGCTGTTCGACTTCGACGGCACGCTCCTCGACTCCGATGCCGCGCTGCTCGCCCCGTTTGTGGCGCTCGGCGTCGATCCGACCTCGGTCCCGCTCGGTCTCCCGCTCGTTGAGGCGTGCGCCCGTTCTGGCATCAGGGTCGAGGACTACCTCGCCCGCTACGACGAGTCGGCCGCCCAGCCCTTCGCGGGGGTTCAGGATCTCGTGACGAGCCTCGACCGCTGGGGACTCTGCTCGAACAAGGCTCGCGCGTCGGGGATGGCCGAGCTCGCCCGCCTGGGATGGTCGCCGACGGTGGCGCTCTTCTCCGACGACTTCGACGGCGCGCCGAAGCGCCTCGAGCCTGCGCTCAATGCTCTCGGCATCGGTGCCAGCGACGGGATCTACCTCGGCGACACCGACCACGACCGGTCAGCAGCCGCCGCGGCTGGAGTGCGCTTCGCCTTTGCCGGGTGGAACGCGCGGGCCACCCCGGACCCCGGCGATCTCGTGCTGCGTCACCCAACGGACCTGCTCCACCTGCTCGGCTGAGGCGGCCTCACCGAGAGGCAGCTCAGATCATTGAGGCTTCCCGGTCAACCGCGGCGTCGGCCCCATTCGATCTGGTGTTGTCGTCCCCGCCCGCGTGGTGGGGGCTGTCGACGATGCGCGGCGTCGAAGCCACCAGCGGCAAGACGCGCTGGAGCCCCCGCGCCAGCGGGGGCCCCAGCGTCAGGACGGGTTGCTGTCAGTGCGCCTACGGGCGGCCGTGGCCCCCGCTGTGGTCCGACTCGACGTCGGTGGCGTCAGGGCCCTGAGTGACCTCGTCGTCGGCCTCGCCCGCTGCCTCAGGGGTGGCGTTGCCGGCCTCGGCCCCGTGGGTGCCGTGGGCCACGGCGGACACGGCGGCGCCGTGCTCACGACCGGTAGCGAAGTCGCTGTGGGCGACCGCGGAGACGGCGGCGCCGTGGTTGTCCACCGGGCCGGTGCCCTCATCGCCGGTCGCTTCGGCGGTGCCCGTCCCGTCCTCCGTGGTGGAGTCGTCGGCGCCGTCAGGGGCGCCGTGGGTGTCGGACTGCTCGACGGTCACCTGCTCGGGCACCTTCGTGCCGGAGTCGGCTGTGTCCGAGGTGGCTGCCGCGGCGACGCCAGCGGCGCCCAAGGTCAGTGCACCGGCTGCGGCTGCGATCTTCTGGGTCAGGTTCACGTGTCGTGGATTCCTCTCAGTAGCGCCCATTGCTTACAGGCGTGCAATCGCCACACAACGCGGTCGGGATACGGCTGGGCTCCCCGCCGGGCGACGGGAACTAGAACACGTTCTAGTATCGGACTCATGACCGACACCGCTCCTGCGCCGGATCTGCCGCTCATCATCTCGGTCGACGACCACGTGGTGGAGCCCCCCACGCTGTGGAGCGACCGCCTCCCGAAGAAGTACCTGGACCGCGGTCCGCGCGTCGTGCGCGACACGGCCAGCTTCAGCTTCGAGGGCGGCGTGTTCTCCTACGAGAAGGGCACCCCCGGCGGCGAGCTGTGCGACTGGTGGCTCTACGACGACCTCGTCTACCCGTTCCCGAAGCTGTCGGCGGCCATCGGCTTCGAGGGCCTCGACGTCACCCCGGTCACCTACGACGAGATCCGTCCCGGCTGCTGGATCCAGAAGGACCGGCTGGAGGACATGACCGCCAACCACGTCGAGGCGTCGATCTGCTTCCCGAACACGCTCCCGCGCTTCTGCGGCCAGGCCTTCCTCGAACGCGACGACAAGGACCTCGCGCTGCTGTGCGTGCAGGCCTACAACGACTGGATGATCGACGAGTGGTGCGCGGGCGACGGTAAGGGCCGGCTCATCCCCCTCGGCATGATCCCGCTGTGGGATGCGCACCTGGCCGCGGCCGAGGTGCGTCGCAACGCGGCGCGGGGCTGCTTCGCCGTGACCTTCTCGGAGAACCCGCATCCGCTCGGCCTCCCGTCGGTGCACGACAAGGGCCGGTACTGGGACCCGTTCTTCCAGGCCTGTCAGGACACAGGCACGGTGGTGTGCATGCACATCGGCTCGTCGTCGCGCATGCCAGCGACGTCACCCGACGCGCCGTTCATCGTGAGCTCCACGCTCACGTTCTCCAACGCCATGGGCTCCATGCTCGACTACATCTTCTCCGGCACGCTGGAGCGCTTCCCCGACCTCGTCATCGCCTACTCCGAGGGCCAGGTCGGCTGGATGCCCTACGTGATCGAGCGGGCCGACAAGCTCTGGGCCGAGCGCAGCGACAACTCCTTCGGCACGAGCCTGCCGAGCAAGCCGTCGAGCTACATCCACCACCGGATCTACGGCTGCATCTTCGACGACGAGACCGGCCTGCGGAACCGCGATGCCGTCGGCATGGACCAGATCTGCTTCGAGACCGACTACCCCCACGCCGACAGCACCTTCCCCCGCTCCAAGGAGGTGGCCGCCGAGATCTGCACCAAGGCCGGTCTCTCCACCGAGGAGATCTGGAAGTTCCTGCGCGGCAACGCCATCCGCGCCTTCGGCCTCGAACGCGTGGGCATCACGACATGACCTCCCCGCCTTCTGTGCGCTGTCAGCCACGGATGGCGTGGTTCCGTGCGCAAAGAAGCAGGTGGGGGTGGCAGTGACGGACGTCGGCGGTGAAGTGCAGCTGGGTTCGATGCTCTTCACCCTCGTGGAGCCGCACCGCGGGCACGAGGTGGCCTACAACCGGTGGTACGAGCGCGACCACTTCTACGCCGGCTGCATGGTGGGCCCCTGGCTGTTCGCGGGTCGCCGCTTCGTGGCCACACGAGCGCTGAAGGACCTGCGCTTCGGCACCGACGTCGACCTCTTCGGCGGAGCCGACCTCGGCTCGTACCTCGCCGTGTACTGGATCCTCGAGGGTCGGCACGACGACCACATCGACTGGGCCTTGCGCCAGGTCCAGTGGCTCCACGCCAACGGTCGCATGTTCGCCGAGCGCGACCACATCCACACGCTTCTGTACCGCTACGAGGGGATGGCACGGGCGGACGTCGACGGCGTGCCCGCTGAGCTCGCGCTCGACCACCCCTACGGCGGCCTCACCGCCACGCTGCTGCGCCCCGAACCGGGCGTGACGGCCGACGACCTGAGGGCCGCGCACCGTGCCAACGAGCTGACGCTCGGCTTCTCCCCCATCCCGCTCCCTCCGGACGCGCCCGTCACCCAGCAGGGCCAGGACCGCCTCGACGGCTGCTGGCTGGCCGTGTCGTTCAGTGCGTCGAACCCGGACGAGCGCTGGGACGAGCACCGAGCGGCCGCCGATCGCCTCGCCGCCGCCGGTGTGGCGCAGACCCTCTGGTCGGCGCCGTTCATCCCGACTTTCCCGGGCACCGACACCTCCGCCGACCAGCTCTGGTGACCGGACCCCCCCACCCCAGAGGTTCGGGGCAGCAGGGGCCTGCACATGGCACCAGATGCCCCGAACGTCCGACTCGATCGAGGTTGGGGGCACCAGAGGCCCGCAGAGGGCGCCAGATGCCCCGAACCTCGGTTGTGGGCCGACGGACGATGGGATGACCACAGTGTTCGAGCACCTGCTGGCGCCGGGACGGATCGGGGCGCTCGAGCTGCGCAATCGGATCGCCATGGCCCCGATGGGAACGAACCTGGGCGAGGACGACGGTACGGTCGGCGACCGCCAGGCCGCGTGGTTCGAGGCGCGGGCGCGGGGTGGCGCTGGCCTCGTCATCGTGGGCTCGGCGTCGGTGGCGTACCCCCTGGGGTCCACCGACCGCCGCCAGATCGCCGCGTCCGACGACGCCCACCTGCCCGGCCTGACCCGCCTCGCCGACGACGCGCACGCGCATGGCACCAAGCTCGCCGTGCAGCTCGTCCACAACGGCACCAACAGCCTGCTCGACATCGCCCGCGGACAGCCGCTCCTCGTGCCCTCGAAGAAGCGCCCGCCGGCGGCCGACGCGCTCTCGGGCATGGTGACGGCCGACGAGTCGGCCGCCATGATGGCCCCCTTCGCGTCCCCCGAGGCCGCCTACCGGGTGCGCGAGGCCACCGACGACGACCTCACGTGGGCCGTTGAGCGGTTCGCCGACGCCGCCCTGCGCTGCCAGCGAGCCGGCGTCGACGGCATCGAGCTCCATGCTGGCCACGGCTACCTCATCCATGCGTTCCTCTCCCCGGCCAGCAACACCCGCGCCGATCGCTGGGGCGGCTCAGTCGAGGCGCGGGCCGAGCTGTTCGTGGCGGTGGTGCGGGCCGTGCGCGCGGCAGTGGGCCCGACCTTCCCGCTGTGGGCGCGCGTCGGGGCCTTCGAGGCCCACCGGGATCCAGGTCAGCGCATCGACGACGCGCTCGTTGCGATGGGGCTTGGCCTCGATGCCGGGCTCGATGGCATCCACGTCACCGCCTACGGCGAGCCGATGGTGGCCACCGGCATCACCGACGGACACACGCCGCACCGGGCCGGTGCCCTGCTCGAGCACGCCGCCCGGGTGAAGCGTGCGCTCGGCACCACCATCATCGCCATGGGCCGGCTCACGCCCGAGGCGGCCGAACAGGCGCTGGCCGACGGCGCGGCCGACGTCATCGCGATGGGCCGTCCGTTGATCGCGGATCCCGACCTGCCTCGCAAGCTCGCCGAGGGCCGGCGGGACCGGGTGCGACCCTGCGCCTACCAGTACCGCTGCATCGGTGCGATCTTCCTCAACGAGTCGGTGACGTGCTCGGTGAACCCTGAGGCGGGTCACGAGTCGGAGCCGCAGCCCGCGGCCGGCCCGCCGAGGCACGTGGTCGTGGCTGGGGGCGGGCCAGCCGGGCTCGAGTGCGCGCGTCGCCTGGCCGAGCGGGGCCATCGCGTGGAGCTGTGGGAGCGCAGCGAGCGCCTCGGCGGCATGCTCTGCGTCGCCGAGCAGGCCGACCCCGACCTCGTCGGCCTGCGGGCCTGGCTGGTCGGCGCCGCCGCCGACGCCGGCGTGGAGGTGCGCCTCGGCACCACGGCCGACGCAGCGACCGTCGCCGCGTCGGGGGCCGATGCACTGGTGTGGGCGACGGGCGCCGACTGGTCGACGAGCGAGTCGGGCACCCGGAGCGTCGACGCCCTCGAGCCATGGCTGGCCGGGGTCGAGGATCTCGCCGCGCCCGTGGTCGTGCGGGGCAGCGGGAAGGCCGCCCTGTCCATCGCGGACGCGGTGGCCCGGCACAGCCTCGAGGTCGCCCTCGTCAGCGACGGACCCGTTCTGGCCCCCGAGTTGGGCCTGCCGGGCCGCTTCCGCCTCGTCGCGGCTGCCACCGCGGCCGGCGTGGTGATCGCCGCCCCCGCGACCCCGGCGGCCACCACGGTGCTGGTCGCGCCGCGCCCCGGCCCTGAGGCGCCCACCGTCATCGGCGCCGAGGTCCACCGGATCGGCGATGCCGCCGGCACCGCCGGCCTCGCCGACGCGCTCAGGGCCGCAGCGGAGCTCGCGACACGGCTCTGAGCCGACAGGTTGCGGTGGGCTATCCCGCGTCGGCCGCCTGGCCGAGGAGCGCATCGATCTGGCCGAGCGCCTCCCGCATGCCGTCCTCCATGCCCATGGCCACCATCTGCTCCATGGCCTCGAGCGAGGGGAAGGTGGAGGCGATCAGCATGCGGGTCCGGGCGTCGGACACCGCCTCCAAGGTCACCACCACCTGCGTGGTGGGCATCTCTGGGTTGGGCGTGCCCTCGTCATCGGCGAAGCCGTCCTCGAACTCGAGTCGATAGGGCGCCTCCACGGCACGGACCGCCCACCAGCCCGCTGGCGTGTCGCCCTCGGGACCCGTCATGAAGTAGCTGACCCGGCCCCCGGGGGTGAGGTCGTGGTCGACGATGGTGGCCGGGTAGCTCGGCGGACCCCACCAGCGCTCGAGTCGCCGCGGGTCCTCCCACATCTGCCAAACCGGAGCGAGCGGGGCGTCGAACTCCGCGGTGACGGTCATGGTCAGGAGCGCAGGGTCCTTGTGGATGTTGGTGACGGTCATGGGGTGGTTCCTCCATCTTGGGTAAGGACGTCGCCGAAGCGGTCCATGCGGGCTCGCCAGACAGCCTCGAACTGATCGAGCAGCGTGTGGACATGGCGGATGGTGTGGACGTCGCCACGCACGAGCTGCTCACGGCCGCGGCGGCACTTGGTGACGAGGTGGGCGGCCTCCAGCACGCCGACGTGCTTCTGGACGGCGGCGATGCTCATCGGGTAGCGGCGGGCCAGGGCCGAGACGGACTGCTCGCCACCCAGGACCGTCATCACGATGTCGCGACGGGTGGCATCAGCCAGCGCGTGGAAGAGCCGACCCACCTCCTCGTCGCTGAGCGCCTCCGGCTTCATGACACCTACAACCATATGGTTGCAGATTAGCGGGATCGGTGGCACCCCGCAAGGTGGTCGTCGACGAGTCCCGCTGACTGCATGAACGCGTAGGCGGTGGTGGGGCCGACGAAGCGCATCCCGCGCCTGCGTAGCTCGCGCGACAGTGCGACCGACTCAACCGTCTCGGACGGGATCTCGACCCGGGCTCGCAGAGGCCGGCGCCTTGCGGGCGGCGCGTGGGCCCACACCACCTCCGACAGCGACGTGCCTGCCTCGCGCATCACCACCACCGCCTGTGCGTTGCCGATGGTGGCGCTGATCTTGCCGCGGTGACGCACGATGCCCGCGTCGTCGAGCAGCCGGGTCACATCGCCGTCGTCGAACCCCGCCACGGCGTCGATGTCGAAACCCTTGAACGCGGCGCGAAACGCCTCCCGCTTGCGCAGGATCGTGATCCAC
>JBKJSO010000263.1:0-4743 GCA_046595835.1 Acidimicrobiales bacterium
CGTGGCTGCGTGTACGTCCTCGAGGCCTACTGCACGCACCACGGCCTCAACCTCGCCACCCAGCGCGTGGCCATCCAGGGGTTCGGAAACGTCGGCTCGTGGACGGCTCGCGAGCTCCACGACAGAGGCGTGAAGGTCATCGCGGTGAGTGACGTCCGGGGTGCGGTCGTCAACCCGGCCGGTCTCGATGTGCCGGGACTCGTGGCCGTCGTGGGCGCCGGTGGCTCGGTGGTGGATGCTGCGCGCGGCGACGTCACCACCAACCAGGAGCTGCTCGAGCTCGACTGCGACGTGCTCGTCCCCGCGGCCCTCGGTGAGGTGATCACCGAGGCCAACGCCAGCCAGATCCGAGCGTCGCTCATCGTCGAGGCGGCCAACCACCCGATCACGCCAGGCGCCGACAAGATCCTCCGCGACAAGGGCATCACCGTGATCCCCGATGTCCTCGCCAACGCCGGCGGGGTGACGGGCTCGTACTTCGAGTGGACCCAGAACATCCAGCAGTTCACCTGGAAGGAGGAGCGGTTCACGGCCGAGCTCATCGACAAGATGCACGGTGCCTATCGGTTCACCCAGGCCTTCGCCGACGAGCGCCGGGTGCCCCTTCGCCAGGCGGCCTACGCCATCGGCATCCAGCGCGTCGCCGATGCCGTGAAGCTGCGCGGCTACATCTAGGGGTTGTCGCCGCGGCGCGGGTGAAGGCGCTCAGGTGCGAGCGGCGTTGGCACGACGCAAGGGTGCGAGCGTGTGCTCACCGGTGTCGTCGTCCTCTGTGAGGTGCCAGCCACAGCGCTGCGCGAGCATCGAGTGGCCCTCGTCCGGACCCGAGGCGATGAGCTCGTCGTCCGCCTCGAGGCGCACGTGACCGCGCGGACGGTAGAGGTACCGGCCACCTCGCTGCACCGCCAGCACGTGGAAGCCGGGCTCGATGTCGAGCTGCAGAGCGGAAAGGGTGGCGCCATCGGCGTCGGATCCGGGGGCGACAGGCACGCGCACGACCACCTCATCGGAGTCGCCGAGAGCGATCGAGAGGATCGGGTGCAGCTCCTCCTTCTCCTCGATGAGCCACACCATCTGCTGGGCGGCGTCGCCGAGGTCCTCAGCAGCCTGGGAGAGGTGGAGCAGGCCGCGCAGCGGCGCCGGGTCGATCCGATCGTTGGATGCCCGCAGCACCCACAGCTCGAGACGGTCCTTCATCTCATCGAGCCGGTCCTCGAGGTGGCGCACCTCGGCGGCCAAGCCTTGATCGCGCAGGACGAGCGCCGAGTAGGCGAGACCCACGGCCACCTCGGAGATGTTCTTCATCTCGACGAGCACGTCGACGGCGCGATCGAGGTCGGACAGCGTGCCGTCCTCGGGCGGCACCGGCGGCTCCCAATACGGCGCGGCGGCCAGCTCGCGCAGGCGCGGGATGCCGGCCGGAGAACCCCGCAGGAAGATCACGTCGCCCGGCAGGCAGATCGCGTCGCCATCCACATCGGTGATCCAGTCGCGCTCGCGGCGGATGGCGACGACGCGCATCCCCGTCTGCACCGGGAGCTCGAGGGCGGCAAGGGGCCGGCGAGCGAGATGGCTGCCCTCACGGATGCGCACCCGGTGCGACACCTCCTCCGCGTTGGAGAGGTCGGCCACCAGCTCTCGCGGGATCCCCAGGCGGTGGGTGACGATCCGGGCGATGTCGACCGCCGAGTTGCCGATGCGCTCGATGGAGCTGATCACCTGGAGCACAGAGGCCATGGCCTCGGCCTCCTTGGGATGGCGAGCGGCCAGCACCGAGACCGCCCGCATCTCATGGACGAGGTCAGACATGCGGTCCTCGAGCTCGTCGACCTCCTCGGCCATGTCCGGGTCGCCGAAGTACAGCGCCGCGTAGGCGAGGTCGACCATCAGCTCGGAGAGGTCCTTGGACTCGGCGAGCATCGCCCGAAGGTTGCGCGGTCTGGCATCCATGTGAGGAACGCAGGATAGGCGGCGACTGGCCACCGGTGACACAGGGATGGACATCGCGTGGTCCACACTGTCCCGGTGCGCTCCCGGACCATCCCGCTGATCGTGGCCGTCCTGGCAGCCGGCGCCTCGCTCGTGGCCTGCTCGTCGAGCGACGGTCGGTCGCTGCCGGCCCCGAATCCGCGCAACACCACGACGTCGGTGAGCTCACCCGTCGTCGGTCAACCATCCGACGGCGACACCGCCGCGGCGGGCTTCGCGCTCACCAGCACCGCCTTCATCGACGGAGCCGTGATCCCGGCCCGCTACACCTGCGCCGGTGAGAGCGTGTCGCCCCCGCTGTCGTGGACGTCCGCACCCCCGGCCGCCGCCCTGGCCATCGTGGTGCGCGATCGCAACGCCGTGGGGTTCGTGCACTGGGTGGTGACCGGCATCGATCCCACCGTGCAGGGCGTGGGCGATGGGGGCATCCCTGAGGGCGCGGTCGAGGGAGCCAACAGCAACGGCACCATCGGCTGGACGCCACCGTGTCCCCCGGCCGGCAGCGGCACCCACACCTACGACGTGGTGCTGCACGCGCTGGCGCAGCCGGTCACGCTCGATCCCGGCCTCGCCGCTGGGGAGGCCGCCCGTCGCATCGAAGCAGCGTCGTCGGCCCAGGCCCGGCTCTCCGGTACCGTCACCGGCTGACCGGCGTCGCCACCCTCAGGAGTTCAGCGCGGCCGCCTCGAGCTGGTCGGCGAAGCGCTCGATGGCCGCCGCTCGCCGGGTGGGGATGTGGTCGCTCGGGATGTCGTGCGCCTCATAGCCCTTGAGGATCTGGCGAGCGATGGTGACCTTGTGGACCTCGTCGGGGCCGTCGTAGATGCGGGCCGCCCGGGCGTGGCGGTACATCGACTCGAGGGGCAGGTCGGTGGTGTAGCCGAGGCTGCCGTGCACCTGGATGGCGCGGTCGATCACCTCGTAGAGCACCTTCGCACCCCACCACTTGATCATCGCGATCTCGACGCGGGACCGCGAGGCACCCACCTGGTCCATCTTCCACGCGGCGTGGAGCGTGAGGAGGCGAGCGGCCTGCATCTCGGTGGCGGAGGTGGCGATCCAATCCTGCACCATCTGCTTCTCGGCGAGGGTCGATCCGTGGGTGTACCGGGAGAGCGATCGCTCGCAGAGCATGTCGAAGGCTCGCTGGCCCTGGCCGAGCCAGCGCATCGCGTGGTGGATGCGACCGGGTCCGAGGCGCTTCTGGGCCAGCGTGAATCCCTGCCCGATGCCGGCCTCGCCGCCCACGACGTTCTCGAAGGGGATGCGCACGTCCTTGTAGAGGATCTCGGCGTGACCGCCGAACTGGCCCGTGACGTGGTGGGGCTCGGCCATCGTCGGCACATCTCGCACGATGTCGACGCCAGGGGTGTCCACCGGGACGACGAACATCGAGCTGCCCTGGTAGGGGTGCACGTCGGGGTTCGACACCGCCATGACGATGAGGATGTCGGCGGTGGAGCCGTTCGAGGTGAACCACTTGTGACCGTTGATCACCCACTCGTCGCCGTCTCGCACCGCAGAGGTGCTCAACAGGGTGGGATCAGCACCCGCCCCCGGCTCGGTCATGGAGAAGGCGGAGCGGATCTTGCCCTCGAGGAGCGGCTTCATCCAGCGCTCCTTCTGCTCCTCGGTACCACCCTCGGCCAGCAGCTCGCTGTTGCCGGAGTCGGGCGCGTTGTTGCCGAAGATCGACGGGGCGAAGATGCACCGGCCGAGGATCTCGTGCATCAGCCCGAGCTTCACTTGTCCGAAGCCACCCCCGCCGAGCTCCTTGGGCAGGTGGGCAGCCCAGAGGCCCTGGGCGCGGACCTGCTCCTTCAGCGGGTCGCTGATGCGTCGGAAGGTGTCGTAGTCGAGGTCGAGCGTCTCGAGGGGCTCGATCTCCTCGCGGACGAAGCCGCGCATCCACGCCAGCTTCTCCTCGAACTCAGGCTCGGTCGAGAAGTCCCAGGCCACGGCAGTTCCCCCTGTAGGTCGGCAGTCGTTCCCGTCGCATCGACGGCACCGCGTCGCACCCTACCCAGCCGGGTGGAGCACTCCGGCACGCGAGCTCAGGCACCGACGCCTGCGGGTAGCGTCACGCTCGATGCATCCTGGCGAGCGCGTACGGATCGTGACCGAGACCGCTCGTGCGGTGCTCGAGGAGCGGCTCGACGCCCCCACCGGAGCCCGCACCCTCGCGCTGCAGCAGGAGCAGATCGTCGCCCGGCTCCGCAGCGACCGCATCGACGTCACCCAAGCCGAGGCCGACACCGTGGCGCTCACCCTGCGACGACTCGCCGAGCAGGTCACCGACCGGGCGGGGGCGCTGTCTGACCCGGAGGCAAGCAACGAGATGGCGCGGATCCTCGGCGAGCTCGCGCAAGCGCTCCGGTAGCGCGGGTCAGTCGACCTCGTCGACGTCGATCACGCTGCCACTGGCGGCCGCCACCGTCTCGGCCTTGCGCACCTGGAACATCGCCACCCCCATCGCGAGCACGACAGGCAGGAACAGCAGGAGCAAGCCCTGGGTGAGCACGGCCCCGAACAGGGTGGCGTACAGGGCACGGTTCACGTACTTGGCCGACGATCGCTTGCGCACCGCCTGGAACCCGAGGCCGGCACCGACCAGCGGCAGCACAAGCGCGGCAGAGAAGGGCCACAGCGCCTTGGCGACCGTGGCCTTGGTGCGGCCCGGCGCCCACTCCTCGATCGAGGCGGCCACCTTCGGCGCGGTGGCGTCGGGCTGGTCGGCCGCCGCCCGCAGCGCCG
>JBKJSO010000307.1:0-6053 GCA_046595835.1 Acidimicrobiales bacterium
GTCGTGGTCCACGGACGGGGAACCTATCGTGGGCGTGATGGCCGCCACCGACAAGAGCGATAAGCTCCCGATCAAGATGCTGAACGATCGCATCCTGGTGCGGCTCACCGCCGAGGAGGGCGAGCGTCGGAGCTCCGGCGGCATCCTCATCCCCGCCACCGCGGAGCTGAAGAAGCGACTGATCTGGGCCGAGGTGTGCGCGGCGGGCCCCAGCGTCCGCACGATGGAGATCGGCGACCAAGTGCTCTTCAGCCCGGAGGACCGCTACGAGGTCGAGGTCCGCGGCGACGACTACATCATCCTGCGCGAGCGTGACATCCACGCCGTGGCGGCCAAGCGCCTCGAAGAGTCGAGCACCGGCCTGTACCTCTGACATGCGGCTTCGGGCGTCGCTGGCGCTCCTGCTGACCGCGCGTTCTCTGCGCACGGAGCCTCGCATGGCGGGGGTGGGTGTGCACAGAACGAGTGACATGCGGGTGGGAACGGGTTTCGGCAGGATCCTGGCGCGCCCGTACGATGGCTGAATGCCCGTAGCGACCCCCATCGACGCCACCGACGAGCAGCTGGCCCTCGTCACGTACGACTCCGCCGGGCTCGTGCCGGCCATCGTGCAAGAGGAGGGCTCGGGCGACGTCCTCATGATGGCGTGGATGAACGCAGAGACGCTGCGCATGACGCTGGAGCAGGGTCGCACCGTGTTCTGGTCGCGCAGCCGCAAGGAGGTGTGGCGCAAGGGCGACACGTCCGGCGACCGTCAGTTCGTGCGCCAGGCCTTCTACGACTGCGACGGTGACACGCTGCTGTTCATCGTGGAGCAGGAGGGCAAGGGCGCATGCCACACCGGGGAGCGCTCGTGCTTCTACCGCGCCTTCGGATGACCTCCCTGTGACCCTTCGCCCCTCGCGGGAGGAGTTCCGGGACCTCGCTCGTGCCCACACGGTGATCCCCGTGTGGCGCGAGCTGCTCGCCGATCTCACGACTCCGGTGGCGGCGTTCGCCCGGCTCGTGGGTGACGAGCCCGGCTTCCTGCTCGAGTCGGTGGAGCACGGCGAGCGCTGGAGCCGGTGGTCGTTCATCGGCCGCAACCCGCTCGCCACCCTCACGGCCCGCGGCCTCGCGGTGGAGGTCACCGGGTCGCTGCCCGACGGCGTCCCGCTCGACCAGGGCATCCTCGCCGCCGTCGAGGCAATCCTCTCGGCATGGCGGGCCCCGACGCTGCCCGACCTGCCGCCGCTGCACGGCGGCATCATGGGCTACCTCGGCTACGACGTGGTGCGCGAGGTGGAGCACCTGCCCAACGTCCCCCACGACGACCTCGGTCACCCCGACGCCACGGTGTCGGTGATCGGTCAGCTGGCCGCCTACGACCACTGGCGCCAGCGGGTCAGCCTCATCGACAACGTCCTCGTGGAGCCAGGCCTGTCCGACGCAGAGCTCGACGCGTTGTACGACACAGCGCTCGCCCGCATCGACCAGCTGGCCGTCGACGGCGCCCGCCCGCTCGACGAGCCGCTGGTGGAGCCGCCCGATCCCGACGATCCGCTGCCCGACGTGCGCTCCACCTTCGGCAGCGAGGACTTCTGTCGGGCCGTTGAGGTGGCCAAGGAGCACATCCTCGCCGGCGACATCTTCGAGATCATCGTGGCCCAGCGCTTCGATCTCGACCTCGAGGCGCACCCCTTCGACGTGTACCGCGTGCTGCGCCAGGTGAACCCGAGCCCCTACATGTACTTCGTGCGCCAGCCGGGAGTGACCCTCGTGGGATCGTCGCCGGAGCCTCTCGTCAAGCTGCTCGATGGCACGGTGATCTCCCGGCCCATCGCCGGAACCCGACGCCGCGGTCGAACCGACGAGGAGGACCGACGGATGGCGGCAGAGCTCATCGAGCACCCGAAGGAGATCGCGGAGCACATCATGCTCGTCGACCTCGCCCGCAACGACGTGGGGCGCGTCGTGGAGTTCGGCTCCGTGCACGTCGACGAGATGATGACCCTCGAGCGCTACAGCCACGTGATGCACATGACCTCCCAGGTGTCCGGTCGCCTGCGACCCGACAAGAGCGCCATCGACGTGCTGCGGGCCACGCTGCCTGCCGGAACGGTCTCGGGGGCGCCGAAGGTGCGGGCGATGGAGATCATCGACGCGCTCGAGCCGACAAAGCGCGGCCCCTACGCCGGGGTGGTCGGTTACCTCGACTTCTCTGGCAACATCGACACGGCCATCGCCATCCGCACGCTCGTGGTGGGCGACGACGGTCGCGCGTCGGTGCAGGCGGGGGCCGGCATCGTCGCCGACAGCATCCCCGAGCAGGAGGATCTCGAGTGCCACAACAAGGCCCGCGCCCTCCTGGCCGCCATCCCCGCGGCCCGTCGCATGACAGCCCGCCGCGTGGCCCACGCGGCAGGGAGCACCCCGCCATCCCGGTAGCGTCGACGCATGCCTCATCTGCCCGATCTGCGCACGACCCTCGGGGCCGCGCCCATCCGACGCGATGTCGTGCGCGTGCACGGCCCCGACGCCGTCGCCTTCCTGCAGGGGCAGCTCAGCCAGGATGTCGCAGCGCTCGCCGTGGGTGCCTCCGCACCCTCGTTGCTCCTCCAGCCCACGGGCAAGGTCGACGCCTGGCTGCGGGTGACCCGCATGGGAGACGACGACGTCCTCCTCGATGTCGAGGCCGGCTTCGGGCCCGCCGTCCACGAGCGGCTGCGCCGCTTCAAGCTCCGCACCAAGGCCGAGCTCGAGCCGGCCGAGTGGTCCGGGTTGGCCCTGCGCGGTGCGGGGGCGCACGACGTGGGCGTGCCGGCCGGAGCGGTGGGCCTCGACGCCGGCTGGCCCGGCGTGTCGGGCGTTGACCTGCTGACGGTCGGAGAGCTCGCGCTGGCCGGGGTGCCGCTGGTCGATCGAGCGGCGCTCGACGCGCTGCGCATCGAGTGCGGTGTCCCCGCCATGGGCGCCGAGCTCACGGAGACGACGATCCCGGCTGAGGCCGGGGCGTGGCTGATCGCCGCGTCGGTGAGCTTCACGAAGGGCTGCTACACAGGTCAAGAGCTCGTGGCGCGGATCGACAGCCGGGGCGGCAACGTCCCCCATCCCGTGCGCGGGCTGCTCGTGGAGGGCGAGCCTGCTCCCGTGGGAGCCGACATCACCGTCGACGGTCGCTCGGTGGGCACGGTGACCTCATCGGCTGCCTCGAGCGGTCTCGGGGCCATCGCGCTCGGGGTCGTCGGTCGCGCGCTGGAGATCGGCCAGTCCGTCGAGCTGTGCTGGGATGGCGGCCGCAGCGCCGCCACCCTGGCCGAGCTGCCGCTGCGGTGAGGCGCGCTCGGGTGCTGCTCGTGCTGGGCGCTCTGGCCCTCACCGCGGCCTGCTCGAACGACCACCAGTCGCGGCCCCGACCCACCCCCGATCCGCGGAGCACCACCACTGTGGTCGACCGCAGTGGCATCGCACTGGCCGGCGTGCCCGGGCAGACCACCACCACCATCCTCGAGCACGGCACGGCCACGCTCACCGGCTCGGTCCGCGGCCCTGGCGGGCTCGTCGTGGGCGCCACGGTCCGCATCGAGCGCCTCGTCGCCGGCCGAGTCGTGCGTTCGGACGTGCTCACCGGGCCTGACGGCCGCTTCCTGCTCGGCGGCGTTCCGGGCGGTCGCTATCGGGTGCGCGCCTTCCTCGCTCCGTCACTCGCGCAGGTCACGCCGGAGATCCGGTTCCTCAACGACGGCAAGGAGCACAGCTTCGACCTGGCGGTCGAGCAGCAATCGGGCCTCGTCGTGCGGTCCGACGTCGCCCCGGAGCCGCCGCTCCTCGGCAGGGCGGTGAACCTCGTGGCGTCGGTGGCCGAGCGCTCGGTGAGTGCCGACGGCATCGTGCGCTCCACCCCCGTGGTCGGCGTCACCGTGGAGCTGGCGGGCCTCGGCCGCTGGGTGCTGCGCGAGGACACCTCGTCAACCGACGGCGGGTCCGCCTCGAGCACATCGACGTCGGTGGGGGTGCGGTCCTCGACGACGACCTCGACCACGGTGCGCACCGGTACCGCGCCGAGCGCCATGGCTCGCACCGATGGCTCCGGACAAGTTCGCTACGAGCTGCGCTGCCACACGGCTGGCGCGCCGGGGCTCGTGCTGCGGGTCCCCGTCACGGTCACGCCCGCGCCCGACGCCACCGGGGCCACGGGGCCTCGGAGCACCATCACGGAGAGCGTGGAGCTCGACCTCCCGGATTGCATCGACCCGGCCACCACCACGACGACGACCTCCCCCACGACGTCCACCTCGGCGAGCTCCACGACGCGCCCGTAGGATTCGGCCGTGAGCCACTACGACGTGCTCGGCGTCGCTCCCGCGGCCGACGAGCGGGCTGTGCGCCAGGCCTACGTGGCGTTGGCCCGGCGCCATCACCCAGACCTGGCCGGCGGCGACGCCGGGCGCATGCGCGCCGTGAACGAGGCCTGGGCCACCCTCAGCGATCCGGTGCGCCGCGCTCGGTACGACCGTGCCCTAGCGTCGGCCGCCGCGCCCCAGCCCGCCGCCCCGACAGAGTCGGACGACTTCGCGGATGACTTCGACGACTCGGACGACCGCAGCGGTCTCCTCGACCTCGACGATCGTCCGGTGCGGGTCACCGTTCGGCTGCCCCGCTGGCTCGCCCTGCTCCCGATGACCCTCGTGGCGCTCACCATCGCCGCGGTCATCCTCGGGGTGGTCCTCGCCTCGAGCGAGCTCTTCGGCCTGGCGATGGTGGGGCTGATGCTGTCGTGCCTCTTCTTTCTCGCGTCGCCGTTCATCGCTCTGTTCGCGGCCCGCCGCGGTGCCGGAGGCGAGCGCTCCCAGGGCTAGGGCCCGTTACCACTAGCGTCGCCGGCCGTGACGACCTACCTGGACCGGATCCTCGAGGCGCACCGGGCGGCGGCTGCCGCCGATCCTCGTCCGCTCGGGCCGCTCGTCGACGCCGCGCGAGCCGGCTCGCCCGCCCGCGGCTTCGCGGCCGCGCTGCGCTCGGGCTCCGCCGAGGGGTTGGCCGTCATCGCCGAGGTGAAGCGGCGGTCCCCGTCCAAGGGTGATCTGGCCGCCAACCTCGATCCGGCCGCTGTCGCGTCCGCCTTCGCCGCCGGTGGGGCGGCCTGCCTGTCGGTGCTCACCGACGAGGAGTTCTTCGGTGGTTCGGCGGATGATCTGCGTGCCGCCCGCGCCGCTGTGCGCGTGCCCGTGCTGCGCAAGGACTTCACGGTGGACGCCAGGGACGTGTGCGACGCCCGCATCATGGGTGCGGATGCCGTCCTGCTGATCGTCGCCGCCCTCGACGATGCCGACCTGGCCGACTTCCACGCCCTGGCCGGCGAGGTGGGCCTCGACGCGCTCGTGGAGGTGCACGACGAGCGTGAGCTCGAGCGGGCCCTGGCGTGTGGCGCCGCCGTCGTGGGCGTGAACCAACGTGATCTGGTCACCTTCGAGGTGGACACGGCGCGGGCCGTCCGGGTGGCCGCCGCGATGCCGACCGGGATCGTCCGCGTGGCGGAGTCGGGCATCCGCGGTGCCGACGACGCACGGGCGCTGCTCGCGGCCGGGTTCCACGCCGTGCTGGTCGGCGAGTCGGTCGTCACGAGCGGCGACCCGCGGCAGGCGGTCACCGCCTTGCGCGTCACAAGTGGCTGAGCTCGTTGGATCGGCCGTGTGACCCGTGGCCTGGCTCCCGTGCGCCGGAGGGTGGCCCCGCTAGGTTGACCTGGTGTTCGTGAAGATCTGCGGGGTCACGACGGAGGAAGACGCACTGCTCGCCGTCGCCATGGGCGCTGATGCCATTGGGTTCAACTTCGTGCCGTCCTCGAAGCGGTTCCTCGCCGTGGGCCGCGCCGCCGACATCGCGAAGCGGCTCCCGCCCGAGATCCTCACGGTCGGGATCTTCCGCGACGAGGCGCCGGCGCGGGTGGTCGAGCTCACCCACCATGCCGGTCTGCGAGCCGCCCAGCTCCACGGTCACGAGAACGCCGCCGACACCCGCTGGGTGCGCGAGCGGCTCCCGCTGGTGATCAAGGTCTTCCCGGGCGGCGACCC
>JBKJSO010000098.1:0-2792 GCA_046595835.1 Acidimicrobiales bacterium
GAGCGACAGGTCCCGGCTCGCGTTCGGTCGGATGCGGTCGAACATCTCCTTGATGGGGTAGTAGCCGATCCCCTGGGCCGCACCACCCAGGCTCACCCCACCGAGCCCGGGTCCCACCAAGGTCGGCGAGCCGTCGAAGTCCGACGTCTGCAGCTGCAGCGGCACCTTGGTGGTCGCGCTCGGCATGGCCCCGGACATGGCCACGGCTGCCTTGACGAGGGGCAAGGGACGCCCGTCGGGCGAGCTCCCCGAGGCGAGGGTCGTCAGGTAGTTCAGCGTGCTGAGCGCGCCCATCGAGTTGCCAGCCAGCCCGACGTTCCGCACGTCCACGAGCTTGCTGATCGGGTTGCGTGGCCCGTTGGCCGGGTCCTTGGCCGGATCGAAGGGCCGCATCTGACCGTTCTCGAGGCCGGTGAGGTCGCTCCGAGCCGTGATCGGCGTGCCCACGAGCCAGCGCACGGCATCCTGCACGTCGAGGCACGCTCCGCCGAATCCACAGTCGCCGGTTCCGGTTCCCTGCTGGAACGTGTCGCTCCACGTCCCCTCCGACTGACCCTGCCCGACGGGGTCGTAGGTGAGCACGAGGTACCCACGGGCAGCCATCGACTCGGCGAACCAGTAGTAGTCGACCTGGCTCGACGAGATGCCGCTGGCGAACGCGATCGCTGGTCGCTTCTTGGTGCGGAGCGTGACGATGTCGGGCTGCGCGTCCATGCCCTGAACGAGGTCACCCGGCACCCAGAGCGTCGCATCGACGAGCAGGCCACGACTGTTGACGAACCCTGCCTCCATGGCCACACCCGACCCGCCGGGGTGGGTGATCGTCCCGTCGTCCCCGAAGACGGGGTAGCGGAACCTCGCGACGTCGCGGTGCGCGTCGAGGTCGAGATCGTCGTCGCTCGGATCGTCGACGCCGAAGTGACCGTTGCCGTTCCAGTCGGGCTGGAGGTCGGGGTGGGCGGTCTCCTGCAGGTTGTTGTCCGGAGGGTTGGGGCGGTCGTGCAGGACGCCGTCGTAGATCGCTTGCAGCTCGACCCGCAGCGTGGCGGGGCTCGTGAGCCGGTCGGCTGTATAGCGGCTCGACGCGCTCGACGCAGCGCGCCGGGCCCCGCCGACCATCTGCGCCTCGAACTGGTACTGACCCGTCGCGGGATCCTGGATGTCCTTGCGAGGACTGTCGCTCCATCTCGTGAAGGCCTCGACGGCACCCGGGACCGACCCCGGCTCGGGGTCGGCCAGCGCCAGGCCGCCCACGGCGAGCGCGGCGGCGGTCGCGAGCGAGAGGAGGATGGCCGAACGTCGAACAGACCTGCGCATCGTTGCTAGTTCGCTGTGGCCGACACGCCCACCTGCCGGATTTGTCCGATGTCGTGGGAGGTGGCCTGCCGGCCCATCCGTCGGGTGCGGGATACTGCAGCGGGTGCGACCGCTGCCCGCAGGGAGGCCGACCACCGGTGAGCGCACACTTCGAGGAGCTGGACCGCCGCTCGACACCCCTCGGCGAGATCAGCCTGCGCCGCCGGCTCGAGCCGTCGATGCAGATCGACGTCTACGAGGCGAAGCTCGATGACGAGTACCTCATGTCGAGCCTCTTCACCGGGTCGGAGGTGGCCCTCGCCGAGCTCGGCCTGGCCCGGGTGGAGGGTGCGGACCTCGACGTCGTCGTTGGAGGGCTCGGCCTCGGCTACACCGCCCAGAGGGTCCTCGCCGATGCTCGGGTGCGCTCTCTGCACGTCATCGAGGCGCTCAGCGAGGTGATCTCGTGGCACGAGCGAGGGCTGCTCCCCGTCTCCGCAGAGCTCACCTCAGATCCGCGATGCCACTTCGTGCAGGGCGACTTCTTCGCCTTGGTGGGCGGCGACGCCGGCTTCGGGCCCGGCGTTCCGGAGCGATGCCACGCCCTGCTCGTGGACATCGACCACAGCCCTCGCCACCACCTGCACCCGAGCCACGCGGGGTTCTACACACCGGATGGCCTCCGGCGCGTGACGGCCCGGCTTCGCCCCGAAGGCGTCTTCGGGCTGTGGTCCGATGACCCTCCCGACGAGGTGTTCACCACGATCGTCGAGGGTGCTGTCGGCCCGTGCGAGGCGGAGGTCGTGACGTTCCCCACGCCCTACGACGTCGGTGAGTCTGCGAGCACCGTGTACGTCGCCACGGTTGACGCGCGGTGACCCTCGGGCGCCCGCACCGGGGCCGGCCCGTTCAGGCCCTGTTCAGCACGCTCGGGTCAGGATCGGTGAGCACGACGAACGGGGCGAGGGCCTGGTGAAGCTGCTGCTGATCGAGGACGACACGAAGATCGCCGTGGCGGTGAAGCGCGGCCTTGAGGCAGAGGGCTTCCGGGTGGAGGTGTCGCACGACGGTGCCGACGGGTTGTGGCGAGCCACCGAGGGCGACTTCGACCTCCTCATCGTCGACCTCATGCTCCCCTGTCGCAACGGCTTCCAGATCTGCGCCGACCTGCGGGCCGCCGACGACTGGACGCCGATCCTCGTGCTCACCGCCAAGGATGGCGATCTCGATGAGGCGGAGGCCCTCGACAGCGGGGCGGACGACTACCTCACCAAGCCGTTCTCCTTCCCGGTGCTCGTGGCGCGGGTTCGAGCGCTGCTGCGACGCACCACCGGCCGCAACCCAGCTCCGGTCGAGGTGGGGGACCTCCGAATCGACCCGGGCCAGCGCCGGGCGTGGCGCGGCAGCGAGGAGCTCGCCCTGACGCGTCGCGAGCTCGACGTGCTCGAGTTCCTCGTGCGCCGCGCCGGCCAGGCCCTGTCCAAGGACGAGATCCT
>JBKJSO010000129.1:0-3293 GCA_046595835.1 Acidimicrobiales bacterium
CGCAGCCAGCGGTACACCTCGAACGGATGCTCGAAGAACTCCTCGCTCAGGGGGTCGAACTCCACGCCCCGACCCTACGACCGGGGAGCTGGGCCGCGGCAATGAGCGCGACGACGCCAGCCACAGCTCCGAGACCGAGAAGCGGCCGGGCCCCGTGGCCGCCGTCGGACACGGTGAGGGCGAGGACCGCGCTGCACGAGATGCTGCCGATGTACCGACTCGTCGAGAGGAGGCCAGCGGCGGTCGCGCTGACCGACAACGGGACCGCCTCGAGCCCGGCCGTCTGGACGCTGGCGGTGGACAGCCCCATCCCGATTCCCACCAGCGTCATCGCAGCGATGAGCATCGCCGACGAGGCTCGCTGCACGACTGCGGTCGAGAGCACGAGGCCGGCCAGCACGATGGCGAGGCCGGTTGCGACCGGCAGGCGTCTCCCGACGCGGTCGCCCAGTCGACCGCCCACCGGGGAGAGGATGACCAGGCCTGCGGTGAGCCCGGAGAGAGCGAGACCGATGCTGCCGTGACCCCACCCCCGGCTGTCGAGGATCAGTGGGACGACGAGCAGCAGCGCGTACTGCCCGAGGTTGGACGCGGCCTGGATCACGCAGGTCGCCACGAACACCGGTGAGCGCAGCGATCTGCTGAGGCCTACTTCAGAGATCTCCCCGGCACTCGCGTGCACGTGCTCGGTGGGCTCGGGAACTCGCAGCAGCAGCACCACAGCGGCGGTCACCACGGGCACGTTGAGGATGAAGATGGCTCGCCAGCCACCGATGCCGAGCGCGAGTCCCCCGACGATCGGTCCGAGCGCCGCACCGACGCCGATGCCCGTGCCCATCAGACCGAAGGCGCGTCCGCGAGTGGCGTCGTCAGTGGTGGCGCGCAGCAGCGCCTGCAGCGCCGGCACCAGACCCGCACCGAAGACGGCCTGCGCGCTACGGCCGACGACGAGCAAGGCAAAGGTCGGTGCGAGGCCTGCCGCGAGGGAGCTCAGCCCGAAGCCAGCGAGGGCGATCAGCGCCAGACGGCGATGCCCGATCCGGTCGCTCACCCGACCGGACAACGGCTGCAGCATCGCCATCGCCACGAGGTAGGCAAGCACCAGGACCCCGGCGCGGCCCGCGCTGACGCCGAGGTCCTTGCCCACGTCGGGCAAGGCCACGGCGATCATCGTGGAGTTGAGCGGCACGAGTGCCACGCCGGTGACCGTGGCCGCCAGCGTGGCGCGTGCGTGAGGGTGGCTCACCCGAGGATGCGAACCTCGCCGGCATCGCCGTCAACGACCACGCGCATGCCGTTGCCCAGACGCTTGGTGGCGTCGAGGGTGCCGACCACGGCGGGGATCCCCGCCTCGCGAGACACGATGGCGGCATGGGACGCGGCGCCGCCGAAGTCGGTGACGATGGCGCCCGGGATGTGGATCGCCGCGTTGAACGCTTCCGTGGTCATCGGCGACACGAGCACTTCACCGTCTTCCAGGTCGAGCAGCTGTTCGAGCGAATCGACGACCCGCACGACGCCCTCGTAGGTGCCGGGCGAGCCGATGATTCCCTTGATGGTGGTGTCATCGCCGGAGGGCTCGGGGAGGCCCTGGAGGACCGCGCCGATGGAGATGCCGATCGCCGTCATGAGTCGGGCCAGCGGGGGCGGCAGCGTGTCCGCAGGAGGAGGTTCGTGTGGGGGTGGGCCGAGGAAGGGTGGGGGATCGAGGTGGACCGCGGCCTGGCGGTGCTCGTGGCGCCTTCAGCTCGTCGGCCGACGGAGCGGTCGCTCCGCCGAGCAAGGCGCTCAGCTCGGGCACGGTCGCGTCGAACACGTGCCCCGGATCGCTGATCGCCCCCCGCGCGCTGAGCCGCTCGCCGGTGGCCAGGAGGGCATGGCGGAAGATGCCTCCCGCAGAGATGTCGGCGTAGATCCCCCGCTCGTCGCGCAATCGGTAGACGAGGCGCGCCTCAGCCAGCAGCTCGTCGAAGGTGCTCCGCTCGTCCTTCGGGACGAGCGCGCGCAATGTCTCCTCGAGTGCGGTCGGATCCGCGCCACCGTCACTGTCGATTGCCGCATGGAGGCGACCGAGCAGCAAGGCGGGTGACTCGATCAACGTGGGCGTGGCCGGGTCGAATCCATACGCCAACCGGAACTCCACCACGTCGAGCCAGGCCGCGACTTCGGGGACCTTGTCGCGCAGCTCCTGCAGTCGCTTTGCTGCGTCGGTGGTGTCGGCCGCGAGCTCGGCAGCGGCCGGATCTGCCGCGATCGCGTCGGCTGCGGCGGCGATCTCGGCGTTGCGACTACCCGACACTGGGGACGATCCGGCCAGGACCGCCATGATCGAGTCGGGTGGGCGTTGGCACCATCCAGCAGCGTGGGCGAGGAAGTCACCGACGGGCACCAATGCCGCCATGTTGTTGCGGTGGTGCAGCCTCAGCATCGCGCGGTGGTGGTCGCCGCACGCCTCCAAGTGCGTCGCCAGCTCTGCGTCGCTCAGGGCTGCCCGATCGACCTGCCACAGCTCGCGATGCCGGGCGAGGGCGGCGGGCTTGTCGACGGTGTCGAACTGCTCGAGGTCGCGCCGCCACAGCTTCGTCTCAAAGGTGGCCGTGGCGAGGCCGATCCGCTCGCCGAAGCCGCGCTCGACCTCCTCGGGCGAGGGCACGCCGTTCTCGTCCTCTTCGCCGAGGCCGGACATGCGCATGTAGAACCAGTGGTTCACCGGGCTCGGCGTCATCGACACGACGAGGGAGCCATAGCGAGCGAACGTCTCGCGGAACCCTTCTGCGAGTCCATCAACCTGGCCACCCAGGATCCGACTGATCGGAGCCGGCATGTGCGACTTGTCGAGCAGCCAGGTTCCGGGGCCGGGTGGGGTGAAGTCACTGGTCATGGGCGGGTAGAGTAATGACCGATTCCTTCGTGTGCGCCGGATTCAGCCCTGGGCATCAGCCCTCGGCGAAGCGCTCCTCGAGCAGGGCCGTGAGCTTGCGACGGTCGACCTTGCCCGAGTCGAGCCACGGCAGATCGGTCTGGCTGGCGAACACCGCGATGTGACGGGGCACCTTGTAGCTGGCGATCTCCTCCTTCACCCGCCTGCGGGCCTCCTCGGGATCGAGCGTGGCACCCGGGCGCAGCGCGATGGCCGCCACGACGTCCTGCTCGCGGTCAGGGTGGGGTACCCCGGTCACGAAGGCCATCACCACCTCGTCCATGGCCTCGAACACGAGCTCGACCTCGCGGGGGGTGATGTTCATGCCCGACGACTTGATGAGATCGCCCATGCGGCCCGTGAAGTAGAAGTG
>JBKJSO010000434.1:0-7145 GCA_046595835.1 Acidimicrobiales bacterium
CCACGTCGGCCTGTCCGGCTCCGAACAGCATCTCGATCACATCGGACACGCCGGCGTCGACGTAGTCCTCCACCCACGCCAGGCCGTCACGCATCTCGAGGAGCTGGTCGAGGGTGATGGCCGATCGCTCATCGTCGGCCCAGGCCGGGATCCCAGCGGGCGCGTCGACTCGCAGCTGGCTGTCACCCACGAGCACGCCGACGCCCGCGTGCAGCACCGACTTGGCCATCGACCACGAGAGCAGCGGCGTGTCGCCCACGACGGGCTCGGGCGGAAGATCGAAGTGGGGGAGCTCGCCGCCGTAGCGCTCGAGCAGCAGCCGTCCCCCCTGCACCACCGCCACCGCGTAGGTGGTGCCGAAGCGCTCCTCATCGGTGAACACCTCGCCGACGACCGCCTCGAGGCCGGCCGGTGGGGTGCCGGTCGGCCAAGCATCGGTGGGCCATGGCACTCCCTCGGGCTGGCGGGGGAGCGGGAGCAGCGCATCGTGCGACACCGCCGCACCGTAGGCCGTCAGTCCTCGCCGAGCACCTGCTTGCTCTCGCGCACCGCGGACGCGTAGATCCCCTTGGCCATGAGCGAGCTCTCCGCCTTGCGTCGACGCTCGTAGACATCGGCGCGGATCGTCTGCACGGCGTGATCCTCCGGGGCGGCCAGGCCCGCCAGCTCGGCCAGGTGGCAGGCGAGGCGCAGGTCGCCGGCAGCCGCCAGCTCACCGGCCCGGGTGGCGAGGAGCAGCGCCCCGCCGGCCAGCGAGGCCACCTCGGCGGCCAATGAACCGGCCGGCGCCGGTTTGAGGGTGGCGGGGTCGCCGTCCCACCAGCCGCCGTAGCGACGCCACACGTTGCGGATCACGAACTCGGGCTCGTCGTAGAGCGGGCGCAGGAACGGCCGGGCCAGCACGTCGTCGGGCACCTTCACCTCGTGCACGATCTCGTCGAGCCGGGCGCCCGCGTTCATCCGCTCGAGCACCGCGGCCACGAGGTGCTCCAACGCGGAGGCCACCTCGTCGAGCACCATCGCGATGCGCTCCTGGCCACCGATGGGCAGACCATGGGCGGGGAGGAGCAGCTCCGGTTCGAGGGCGATCATGTCGCGCAGGGCTCGGGCCCACTCCTCCGGGTAGCGCTGCACCTTCTGCGGGTTGCCGGCGTTGGGGAAGTTCCAGATGAGGAAGTCGCCGCTGCAGATGGCCCGCTGCTCGGGCAGCCACGCCCAGGTGTGGTCATCGGTCTCGCCCCGAGCGTGCCGGAGCTCGATCCGTGCGCCGCCCACGTCGAGCGACATCGCGTCGCGGTAGGTCACGTCGGGCTCGGCGGTGGCGGCGGGCAGGAACTGCTCGGTGCCACCGATGCCGAGGTTCTGCGAGCGGGGGATCCACCCGAACTGGCGCGCGTTGATGGCCAGGTTCCAGCCGTTGGTGCGTCGGTAGCGGTCGAAGCGCTCGCGCACGGCCTCGTGGGCCACCACCTGCGGACGACGTTGCTGGCGCGCCTCGGCATCCGCGATGAAGGCGCCGCTGCCGCCCACGTGGTCGACGTGGCCGTGCGTGTACACGAGGTGCGACACCGGCTCGGCGCTCCAGGCCCTGAGGCTCTCCACGCAGGCCCCACCGGTGTGGCCGCCGCTCGTGTCGAAGGCCACCAGCCCGCCCGGTGTGCGCAGCAGCACCACATGGGAGAACGACTCGATGACGGCGAGGTCGTCCCCTACCTCGGAGAGCTCCTGGGTGACCCGGTTGACGGGCTCATCGGCGTGGCCGGCGTCGATGATGCGGGCGCTCAGCTCCAGGAGGTCGGCCATCGGCTCACCTTGCCACATCGCCTCCAAGGTCGAGGTCGTCGAGATCGACCTGGCTCGTGCGCTCGCAGTACCAGCCGGCCGAGTGGGGGAGCTGGGTGACGACGTCGCCGTCGCTCGTGCGGAAGTAGCTGTCGCACCCGTCGCTCCACACGGTGTCGGCCAACGAGCGCTGCAGGTCCTCGACGTAGCGGTCCATCGCCTCAGGCCGCACCTCGACGGTCGTCGCCTGGCGGGCGTGCATCGTGTCCAGCACCTCCGCGATGTAGCGGGCCTGCGCCTCGAGGATGACGAGGATGGAGTTGCCACCCTGGTTCGTGTTCGGGCCGTAGGCCATGAACAAGTTGGGGAAGCCGGGGACGGCCATGCCCAGGTAGGCGCGGGGCACGCCGCCCCAGTGGTCGTGCAGGCTCCTGCCCGATCGGCCGCGCACGTCGATGCCCAGCAGGTAGTCGCTGGCTCGGAACCCCGTGCACAGCACGATGGTGTCGCAAGGTCGCTCGGTGCCGTCGACCGTGCGGATCCCGGTGGCGGTGATGCGCTCGATGTGATCGGTCACGAGGGTCACGTCGTCGCGCTGGACCGCTGGGTAGAACGCGCTCGAGATGAGGGTGCGCTTGCAGCCGAGCGGATAGTCGGGCGTGAGGCGCGCCCGCAGGCCGGGATCGGGCACCTTGCGCTCCAGGTAGCCGCGCGCGATGTCGGCGATCAGCGCGCCCACTGGGTCGCCGTGCACGAAGGTGGTGGCCGACTCGAACTGGTCGTACAGCTCCTGTCGGAGTGCTCGCGCCCCCGCCGGGTCCTCGGCGAAGCGCTGCTTCTGCTCGTCGCTGAACGCCTCGTCCTTGCGGGGGAGGATCCACGCGGGGGTGCGTTGGTAGAGGTCGACGTGCTCGGTGTCGGGCGCGACCGCGGGCACCACCTGGATGGCGCTCGCCCCGGTGCCGATCACCGCCACGCGCCGGCCGGTGAGGTCGTGACTGTGGTCCCAGCGGGCCGAGTGAAAGCTCGTGCCGGCGAAGTCGTCGAGCCCGTCGATGGCCGGCACGGCCGGGGTGTGGAACATCCCCACGGCGCTCACGAGCACCCGCGCCTCGTGCTCGTCGCCGGCGGCCGTGCGGATCCGCCAGCAGGCCAGGTCCTCGAGCCAGGTGGCGGCCACGACGGCGGTGGCGAGGCGCACCTTGCGGCGCACGTCGAGGCGGTCGTAGCAGTGCTCGAGGTAGGCGAGGATCTCGGGCTGACTCGCATAGGACCGCGACCAGTCGGCCTTCGGTGCGAACGACAGCGAGTAGAGGTGCGACGGCACGTCACAGGCCGCGCCGGGATAGGTGTTGGCCCGCCACGTGCCACCGACGCCGTCGTCTCGCTCGAAGATGACGACGTCGTCGATGCCCGACAGGGCGAGGTGGTGCGCGAGCGCCAGCCCTGCGAAGCCAGCCCCGATGACGACCACCTCGTGGCGGGCGATGGTCACGACGCTGCTGGCCCCGGCATGGTGAGCCGCTCGAGGTTCGCCGCGGCGCCGGAGTCGACCAGCTCGACGAGCACGCCGTCGGGGTCGCTCACCACCGCCATCGCGATCCCCGACACCTCGACTCGGCGCGGCGGCCCCCCGAGGCCGAGCGCAGCGAGGCGCTCGAGGGCGGCGGTGATGTCGGTCATGATCGACAGGAGCAGGAACCCCGCCCCCGCATCGTCGCCGGACGACCCAGCCGGCGCGACCGTGCCCAGGTCGACCAGCTCCACGATGCCCGCCTCCGGGTGCTTGGCGTCGCCCAGGAACACGGCTCGCAGCGACGACGTGGGAGCGTGCAGCAGCGTGGGCCAGTCGCCCTCGAACCGCTCGTCCATGACCACGTCGAAGCCGAGCCCGTCGCGCCAGAAGCGCAGGCTTGCCTCGATGTCGGTCACGCAGATCGCCGAGTGGTGGATCTGTGCCACCCGCTCCCCTCTCAGTCGTGCGGGCCGACGGTGGTGCCGGCGAGCGCGTCGGCAAACCTAGATTCTCCGCCATGAGCGCTCAGCCCCCGACGGTCACCGGCACGGCAGTGGTGGTAGGTGGTGGCTCGGGCATCGGGGCCGCGGTGGTCGCCCGTCACCGGGCCGCCGGCACCACGGTCGTGGTCTGGGACATCAGCGGCGCCGCCGACATCGTGTGCGACATCGCCGACCCCGTCGCGGTGGAGGCGGCGGCCGAGCGCACGATCGCCCTGCACGGGGTGCCCGAGACGATCACGATCACCGCCGGCGTGGGCCACGGTGGGATGCTGCTCGATGCGCCGCCCGACGACTGGGACCGCGTGATGGGCATCAACGCCAAGGGCGTGTGGCTGGCCATGCGAGCGCTGGCCCGCCCGATGCTCGAGGCCGGTGGCGGTTCGATCGTGGCCACGAGCAGCGTCAGCGCGCAGCTCGCCGATCGGTCCATGGGCCTCTACTGCGCCTCGAAGGCTGCCCTCGACATGGTCGTGCGGGTCGCCGCCGCCGAGTGGGCCCCCACAGTCCGCGTGAACGCGGTGGCCCCTGGCGTGACCGACACCGCGATGCTGGGGCCCGCTCCGCGCGATGGCGGGTGGTTGTCGGGGGTGGCCAAGCGCACCGCCCTAGGGCGTCTCGGCACGCCCGAGGACATCGCCGAGGCCGTGCTCGCCGTGCACGGCATGACCTGGCTGACCGGCCAGATCGTGCCGTGCGACGGCGGCCTGCTCCTGCGCAGCCCGATCAACCCCTTGGGGGGTTAGGCCGCGGTCAGCGTCTCGTAGGCGGCGGCCAGCTCGTAGAGCGCCTTCTTCCCGTCGCCCTGGAACGAGCTGCCGTGCATGATCGCCAACGTGGACGGCTCGAGGTCGCCGAGGTCCCGCAGGGTCTGCGCGGTGTTCGGGGCGAGGCAGGTGGCGTGGAACATGGCCTCGGCGACCATGGCCGGGTCGACCAGGTTGTCGGTGCTGAGCGCCGGCGGGGCCCCCACCTGGGAGAAGAGGTCGCCGCACAGGAGCGTGCCCGTCGTCTCCTCGAAGAGCACCTGGGCCTCCCAGCCGTGGGGCACGTGCGGGGTGGAGATCTGGCGCAGGCGCTTGCCGCCCACGTCGATCACGTCACCCTCCTGGAGGACGCGGGGCGGACGGTCGCACATGTCGTTGAGGGAGATGTCGCATCCGAGGGCACCGAAGGCCACCTGGCTGGTGGGGGCGGCGGCGAGCCACATGTTCATCGAGCCGCACTCGTCGGCCTCGACGTGCCCGAAGGAGATCCAGCGCAGGGACTCCACCGGAAGTACGGAGGCCACCGCCTCGGCCACGAGCGGGAACATCCCCCGTGGCCCGGTGTGGAAGAGCAACGGCTCCTCCCCGCGCACGAGGAACTGGTTGAAGGTGAACCCCTCAGGGCTCACGTCGGGGATCCAGGTCGAGATCCGGAAGATGTCGGCCGCGATCTCGTCCACTGTGGGTGTCATGGGTTCCATGCCCTGATGGCGTTCAGAATCGGACGATCTCGTTCAATCAGGACTGAACGATCCAGCGCACCTCGCCGTCGACGGGTTCGTAGGCGCAGTAGAGGCCGGTGCGCACCGTCCGGTCGAGCACGGCGCCCGGACCGGGCAGGGCGTCGGCCAGCTTGGCGAGGGCGGCCCGCAGGGCGCGGGTGACGTTGAGCCGGGCTCGCTCCGCCGCGGAGGAGGCCACCCGGCTCCGGCCGCCGAGCCCGAAGGCCTGCGCGAGCTGGGCGACCAGCGCGTCGAGCTCGCCGTGCAGCACCTCGGCCGCATCGAGCCGACCATCGTCGAGGGCGTCATCGATGTCGCTTCGGAGGGCCTCGATGCGATGTCGGTAGGCCGTGCGGGCCTGCGTGTCGATGACCTCGCCCGCGTTCCCAAGTGATCGACGGTCGGGCTCGTCGGCGGTGCCCACACCCTCGACGCGGTCGACCAGATCGAGGGCGTGTCGCTCGCTGCCCGGCACCGCGACGAGCTCGGCGAGGTAGCGCATCCCCTTCGTGTCGCGCAGTCGAACGCTGGTGCCCCCACAGGCGGCCACCCACCAGGTGCCGTCCCGCGTGAGCGATGCCGTCGGCGCGGGACCGCCAGCGGTGGCAGGGGAGATGTGCTCGCCCATCCGCTCGAGCAGGGCGACATCGGCGGGCCGCAGGTTCACGTCGAGCAGTGCCAGCGCGGCCGCGGCAGCCACCGCGGCGCGGCTGGCCGCGGCGCTGGCTCCGGCGCCGTCGCGCACGCGGGCCAGGTCGAGCAGCAGCGTGGCGTGCAGCCAGGGCAGCCTCGTCGCGTCGAGCGCGTCGATGGTGGTCTCCAGCGCGCCGATGGCGGCGTCGAGGTCGCCCCTCGCCGCCAGGACCCGTGCCCCGGCCGCCGCGGCGCGGGCCTGGAGGGCGGCGATCGGAAGGTCGCCGGTGCGCTCCGTCAAGGCGTCCCACGCCGCGCCTGCCGCATCGATGTCGCCGCGGGCCAAGTGGGCATCGACGAGCACGGTGAGCAGCTCAGCTGCTCGGAGCCGATCGTCGCCCATGACGCGCAGCCCACGGCGGGCGGCGGCGATGCTCAGATCGGTGTCGCCCCGCTCGAGGTGGAGGCGAGCGGCCGGAAGCAGCGCCTGCATCGACTGGTCCTTGCCGAGGAGCAGCACCTCGGCCTCGGCGTAGCGGCCCTGGCGCGTGCGCAGATCGGCCAGCGCGATGTCGGGGTGCCAGCTCGTCGTTCCCATGGTGGCTTCGAAGTCGGCCCGGGCCCGCTCCAGCAGCGCCTCGGCGTCGTGCCACCGGCCGAGCTCCAGCAGCAGGGTGGCCTGCACGCTGTCGCAGTGACTCGACAGGAACACGGGCCCGGGGGCGCCCAACCCGATGAGGCCCCGCTGGCGCAGGAGGTCCGCCCAGGACCCGGCCCGCTCGAAGTCCACCGCGAAGTAGCAGGCCGTGAAGAACGAGCACACTGACTTGGCGGCCGTTCCCCGGTCGTCGGCCGGCCCGCAGGCCAGGGCCATGGCCTCGTCGAGCAGCGCCATGCCCTCGACGACGTGGCCCAGCTGCACGTGGGCGAGGCCGGCATCGGCGAGCGCCTTGGTCTCGAGGTTGAGGTCGCCGAAGCGGCGGGCTCGATCGAGGGCCAGCTCGGAGCCGGCGAGCAGGGCGGCGGGATCGTCGACGTCGCAGCCCATCGCGGCCACGGCCACCCAGCCCTGCTCGAGGCACGGGGGTTGATCCGCCACGAGGCGCGTGGCGCGGGAGAACCACGCCCGGGCCGCGGTGAGGTTCCCGAGGTAGTTGGCCATGACATCGCCGAGTCGAACGCAGGCCATGGCGGCCTGGCAGGGCCGCTCGGCCGTGGTGAACTC
>JBKJSO010000466.1:0-7282 GCA_046595835.1 Acidimicrobiales bacterium
GAGCCGGACCACGTGCACGAGGTCGCCTTGGCGCATCACGATGAGGTCTCGTTCGGTGATGGCACCGGCCTTGGGCTCGATCTCGAAGCGGATGGCGATCGTGTTGTCGGACAGCACGCCGAAGTTGAGGCCGCCTGCCCGGATCGAGAGGCCCTTGTCAGGCACGACGATCGCGCCGCAGCTCGCGGCCACGTCGCGGTAGACCTGTTCGGCGGCCGCCCCTTGCCCCGGGAACCACGCCGCGGTGTCGGTGAGGGTGACGCCGTTGCCCGTGAAGTCGGTGCTCATGGCCTTCTTGGGTGCGAGCTTGGTGAGCGCGTCATCGCACTGGTGCTCGCTGATGATCTCGGCGTTGATCGGCGCGCCAGGGCCATCCTTGGCGGTGAACCCGGTGGGGAGTTCGGCGGTGGTGAGCAGGGTGGCGCGCAGGTTCGCCTCCGTGACGGGCACCGGCTTGGGCACGGTCAGCTTGCGGTCGCTGCGGCAGGCGCCCAAGGCGAGGGCGCAGCCCAGGCCCAGCGCCGCGATGCATCGTGCCCGCTTGTGATGTCCACGCACTGAACCGCCTCCTCGAGAGCCTGGTCCGGTCATTGTTCCACTCCACCTTCGGCTTGGCGGGCCACTGCGTCGGCAGCGGCCCGGATGGCCTCTGGGCTGCGGAGGTAACGCTCCTCGACTGGCTTGGCCTCGACGGGGCGCAGCTCGTCGTCCAGCTCGTAGACGAGCGGCTCGCCGGTGGGGATGTTGAGCTCCACGATCTCGTTGTCACCGATGTCATCGAGGTGCTTCACGAGTGCCCGCAGGCTGTTGCCATGGGCCCCGATCAAGACCGTGCGGCCGGCTCGGAGATCCGCAGCGATGGCGTCGGCCCAGTAGGGCAGCATGCGCTCCACCACGTCCTTCAGGCACTCGGCGCGCGGGAGCTGGTCGGCGGGCACCTGCGCGTAGCGCTCGTCGTGATTGGGGTTGTAGGGGTTGTCCGCGGCGATCGGCGGCGGCGGGATGTCGTAGCTCCGGCGCCAGGTCTTCACCTGGTCGGCGCCGTAGCGCGCCGCGGTCTCCGCCTTGTTGCGGCCGGTCAGGTCGCCGTAGTGGCGCTCGTTGAGTCGCCAGTCGCGACGAACCGGGATCCAGGAGCGACCCATCGCCAACAGGGCCAGCTCAACGGTTCGGATCGCCCGAGTCTGCAGCGAGGTGTGCACCACGTCGGGCGCCACACCATGCTCGGCCATGAGCAGCCCGCCGGCGGTGGCCTGCGCTTCGCCCAGCTCGGTGAGGGCCGCGTCCCACCAGCCGGTGAAGAGGTTCTGCTTGTTCCACTCGCTCTCGCCGTGGCGGAGCAGCACGAGCCGGTGGGTCGCCATCGGCGACGACGATACGCCTGCGGTCACGGCCGTCGACCTCATCGTGGTTGCGGACCGGGCAGGATGACGTGATGGCGGCGACTGGTGCGCTCCGGGTGGTGGTGGCGGACAACGACCCCGACGCGCTCGAGCTCGTGCTGACCGACCTGCGGCTCGAGGGCCATGACATCGTCGGCGCCAGCCTCGATGGGGCAACCGCGATCCAGCTGTGCGAGCGCCTCCGGCCCGACGTGGCGGTGATCGACCACCGGATGCCGCCGGGGCCACACGGCCTCGAGGTAGCGCAGGTCCTCGCGCAGAGCGCCCCCGAGGTGCGCGTCATCATCTTCACCAACTACCAGGACCGAAAGCTGATCGACGCGGTGCGGGCCAGCGGCGCCACCTACCTGCCGAAGGGCAACCTCCGGCTGCTGCGTCGAGCCGTCACCGGCGAGCCGGCGGCGAGCTGATCGCATCAGGCCACGAGGCCGACGATCTCATCGACGATGTCCATGAGGTTCTGCTTGCCCATCACGCGCCGGATCCCGAGCCCGGTCGCTTGCTCGACGATGGCGTCGTTGAGGAACGCGCTCATCAAGATCACGGTCTGGTCAGGGTGGTCGGCCAGCACCCGCGCAGCAACCTCCATGCCTTCGAGCACCGGCATCCGCTGATCGACGACGAGTACATCGGGGCGCAGCGCCCGGAACAGGGCGAGCCCCTCAGCGCCATCGGCGGCCTCGCCGGCGATCTCCACCCGCTGGTCGATGCTGAGCATCGTGCGCAACAGCACGCGCAGATCAGGCTCGTCGTCGACGATCAGGACGCGAATGGTCCTCGTGGGGGGGAGGTTGGAGGACATCAGGCGCTGGTGAGCTGGCGGACGAGCGCCGGAAGGTGGTCGAGCTCGTCGTCCACGATCAGCATCGTCGTCAATCTCGGGTCCTTCCTCTGCCTCACCACTAGTCTCCACGTCAATACGATCCTGATCCAGTCGACAGCGCGCCGACCACCCAATGCTTCGGAGGGTACAGATGAGCGGGCCGGGGGGGCGATCGACGGCGAGCGCAGGCGTCCTCGTTCTGGCGATCGTCGCAGCGGTCGGCGCCCTCGCGCTCGGTCTCGCCGGCGCTGAGCGAAGTCGCGAGGTCTCGGTCGGACGGCGCGCGGTCGACGACCAACGGGTGCTCGCGTTGGCCAGCGTCGGCGTGGCCCTCGATCTCGAGCGAGCCGTCGTGTCCACGGCCGACGCGGCGCGCAATGCCACCGGTCCCGGGGTGGTCCTACCTCCGGGGTTCGTGGCGGCCGACCCCGCGATGGCCCTGACGTCCGCCCCGTTGCTGTCAGCGGCCGATCGCGCCGACAAGGACATCGCGGCGGCGCTCGATCGCGCCAGGGACACCGGCGCCGCCGTCGTCAGCCCACCCGTCGAGTTCGGAAAGGGGCCGCGCACCCTGCTCGTGGCGGCGGCCTACCAGCGCGATCCGGTTGTCGGTCGGCCGCAGACCACGATCGCGCGCCGGGAGCGGATCATCGGATGGACCGTCGTGGCGGTCGACCTCGGCGAGGTCCTCCGGGCCAACCTCTCGGACGGTGCGGTCGGAGCGATCAGCGACGGCGCCCTGACGCGCTCGGCCACCGCGGCGTCCGTGCCGGAACGACTGCCCAGGCGTACCGTCGACACGAACGGGCGCCAGCTTGTGATCCAGGCCGGAAGCCCGACCGCAGTCGGCGTTCCCGGCTCGGGGCTGGCGCTTGCGCTGGTGGGCGGGGTGCTCGCACTCGCAGGGGCTGGCTCGGTGCTCCTGGGTGCCCGCCGCCTGCGGGCCACGCAGGCGGCTGCGGACGACCTGGCTGCGCAGGTCCGGCTCATCGGTGACGTGGCGCCACTCGTCCAGCAGTCGCTCGAGCTCGCCGAGGTGCTGCCCGCAGTGGCGGTGCAGCTCTCCGACCACTTCGGGCTGGTCGGGGTGGCGCTGTCCACGGTCACCTCCGGCGCGGGGCCGGTAGAGCTCTTCGGGATCGGCGAGGCGCCGAACGCGGCGGCCAAGGCCGTGCTGCGTCCGCCGGCGCACCTCCCCGCTGGTGCCACGCTCGCGCTGGCCCTGCAGCGCGGGGGCCGCAGCGTGGCGATGCTGCACATGGTGGCGGGGCGCGACCTCGACGAAGCGGAGCTGCAGTCGCTGCGGGCGCTCACCGAGCTCGTCACCGCTGCGGTCGTCAACGCCTCCTTGTTCGCGAGCCAGCAGGAGGCCCTCCGCCGCCTCCGGGATCTCGACGCGCTGAAGACGGTGTTCCTGGGCACGGCATCCCACGAGCTGCGCACGCCGGTCACCGCCATTGGTGGGTTCGCGTCGTTGCTGACCACGAACTGGGACCGCTTCGACGAGACGCAGCGTCGCGACTTCGTCGACCGCATCGGAGCCAACGCTCGATCCCTGAGCGCAGTCGTGCAGGATCTCCTCGACTTCTCGGTGCTGGACAAAGGCACGCTCGCCGTGACGATCGAAGAGCTGGATTTGGCGGACCTCGTCGCCGGCGTGGTCGAACGCCTCTCGCCCGTCTTCCCGGACCACCCGATCTCGTACTCGGTGACGCCCGCCCCCACCATCGCCGGCGACGTCAACGGACTGGAGCGCATCGTCACCAACCTGCTGACGAACGCGGCCAAGTTCTCGCCCGCCGGCACCACCGTGACGGTGATGGTCGGCCCGGCCCAGCACGGCTACGGCGCCGAGCTGGTGGTGGCGGATGAAGGCCCGGGCATCCCGGTGGAGGAGCGCCAGCAGGTGTTCACGAGGTTCTTCCGCGGTGCCGGTGAATCCGTCACGCAGACCCGCGGCATCGGCATCGGGCTGTCGGTGGTGGCCGAGTTCGTGGCTCGCCTCCGCGGTGAGGTCGACGTGGACGACGCACCCGGCGGAGGGGCACGCTTCACGGTGAGGTTCCCGGCCAGCTCCGCCCGACTCTTGGCCAAGGAGGCCGCCCATGCGCCGACGACTTGAGTCGCTGGTCCCCCTGCTGGTGCTGATCGGGTTCGCGGTAGCCGCGCTGGTGGTGAACCTCCTGCTCGACAGCGCGAAGGATCGCGGGATCGAAGCGCTGGAGAAGTCGGTGTCTGGCGAGGTGCAGGCCATCGCGCGCAGCCAGGACCAGCGCATCGCCAACACGTTCGCGGGCACCGCCGGCATCTCCGGCACCGATCCCACCGACCCGTATCGCATGGTCCAGCGCAGCCCCGAGGACCTCGCCAAGCTCGAGGAGATCCTCAACTTCTTCCCGCCCACCTTCCGCTCCGGCTTCTACCTCGTCGACACGCACGGCACGATCACGCAGGGCGTGCGCTTCATCGGCGATCCGATTGGCCAGAAGTTCACGTGGCCCGGCTACGACGAGCTGCTCGCCTCGCCCGCGTTCCAAAAGGGTGGTGGCGTGCTCCCGATCTCCGACGGGATCACGACGGCGGAGCCGGTGCTGGCGTTGGCCATCCCGATCTTCGACCTGAGCTCCGCCACCCCGGCCCTCGCGGGGAGCTTCGTCTTCGAGAGCGTCGTGGCGATCGACAGCGACTTCAACAAGGAGATCGGTCAGCTCAAGCGGGGCGAGACCGGCCGGTACTACGTGCTCGATCAACGAGGGTCGGTGATCGCGTCGAACGACGCCGCGTCGATCGCCCACTCGATCGACGACAAGCGGCTGCTCACCTCGCCCCTCGGCCTCTACCGCTTCGACAGGGAGCTAGCGGTCGTGGCGGACGCGCCGGCGGCGGGTTGGCGTGTCGTGTTCCGTCAGGACGTCGACGAGTTCGAGCGGTCGCTGACCGGGCCCCTCGACGAGGTGGGCCGAATCCTGATCTTCGGTCTGCTGATCGCCGGCTTCATCCTCACGACGCTGCTGGTGCGCCGACTCCGAGCAGCCCGGGCGGAGCAGGAGCGGCTGCGCCGGCTCACCGACGCGCAGCAGGAGTTCATCTCGATCGTGTCGCACGAGCTGCGCACGCCGGTGGCCGGCGTGCTGGGCTTCCTTGAGACGAGCCTCGACCACTGGGACGCCATGGACGACGTCGAGCGCAAGGCCGCCGTCGGCCGTGCGGCGGCGAACGCTCGGCGCCTCCAGGCGATGACCCGCGACGTGCTCGACACGCAGAGCCTCGAGTCGGGGCAGACGGTGCACATACGGGAGCCGCTGGATCTCGTGGCCGAGGTGCGAGTCGCCGTGAGCGCCGCCCTCGACCTGGACCCGGAGCGCCAGATCGATCTGGGGGCGCCGGACGAGCCGGTCGTCGTAGCCGGCGACGCCGATCGCCTGCAGCAGGTGCTGGCCAACCTCATCGACAACGCTCGGAAGAACTCGCCGGCCGTCGAGCCGATCGAGATCACGGTGACCTCGACGGGGTCGAGCGTAGAGGTCGTGGTGGCCGACCACGGGCCGGGCGTCGCCGAGGACGCGCTCGAACGGATCTTCGACAAGTTCGTCCGAGGCCGCGGCGACACCGTGAGCGGCACCGGGCTCGGCCTCTACATCAGTCGCCAGATCGTCACCGCCCACGGCGGGCGCATCTGGGCCGAGAGCGACCTGGGGCGGGGGGCCACCTTCCGCTTCGTGCTCCCGCTGGCCGCTGCCTCGACGACTGCCGAGCAGCCGGCGACGACGTGCTGAGCTAAGGGGACTTCCCGCCGAAGTTGTAACGGACGCACTCAACTTCTATCCTTTGAGGACACACAAGTTTCACGACGCTCCTCGGAGGACCCCCCATGCCCAAGGCTGTCGGCATCGATCTCGGCACCACCAACTCCGTCGTCTCGGTTCTCGAGGCTGGCGACCCGGTCGTCATCCCCAACAGCGAGGGATCCCGCACCACCCCATCCGTGGTCGCCTTCTCGAAGGGCGGCGAGGTGCTGGTGGGCGAGGTGGCCAAGCGCCAGGCCATCACGAACCCCGACCGCACGATCCGCTCGGTGAAGCGCCACATGGGCACGACCTGGTCGACGGAGATCGACGGCAAGAAGTACACGCCCCAGGAGATCAGCGCCCGCACGCTGATGAAGCTGAAGCGCGACGCGGAGGCCTACCTGGGCGACACGGTCAACCAGGCCGTGATCACCGTGCCGGCGTACTTCGACGACGCCCAGCGCACCGCCACCAAGGAGGCCGGCCAGATCGCGGGCCTCGAGGTGCTGCGCATCATCAACGAGCCCACCGCGGCGGCCCTGGCCTACGGGCTCGACAAGGGCTCGGCCGACGAGACCGTGCTCGTGTTCGACCTCGGTGGTGGCACCTTCGACGTGTCGATCCTCGAGATCGGCGACGGCGTGTTCGAAGTGAAGAGCACCCATGGCGACACCCAGCTCGGCGGCGACGACTGGGATCAGAAGGTCATCGACTGGCTCGTCGAGCAGTTCAAGAGCGCGCACGGCGTCGACCTCAGCAAGGACAACATGGCTGTGCAGCGCCTCATGGAGGCTGCCGAGAAGGCGAAGATCGAGCTCAGCCAGGTGCAGCAGACACAGATCAACTTGCCGTTCATCACCGCCACTGCCGATGGTCCGCTGCACCTCGATGAGCAGCTCACGCGGGCGAAGTTCCAGGACCTCACGGCCGATCTCCTCGAGCGGTGCCGCACGCCGTTCGAGCAGGCCATCAAGGATGCTGGCCTCACGAAGGACCAGATCGAGCACGTGATCCTCGTGGGTGGCTCCACTCGCATGCCCGCGGTGCACGACCTCGTCGTGAGCCTCACCGGCAAGGAAGCCAACAAGGGCGTCAACCCCGATGAGGTGGTCGCCATCGGTGCGGCCGTGCAGGCCGGCGTGCTCAAGGGTGAGGTCAAGGACGTGCTGCTCCTCGACGTCACGCCGCTGTCGCTCGGCATCGAGACCAAGGGCGGCGTGATGACCAAGCTCATCGAGCGCAACACCACCATCCCCACGCGGCGCACG
>JBKJSO010000022.1:0-5442 GCA_046595835.1 Acidimicrobiales bacterium
TCACGGGCGGTCACGCTATGCGGGTGGCCGCGGGTCGCCCCAACCCGCTCCGGCTCCGTACGCTGGCCGGGCCATGGACCAGCCCCCCGCCTCCGGCCCCCGCCCCAGCGCCGACTCTCCCGACTACGCCCCCACGTCGCTCCCGTCGCTGGGCGCCCGCATCCTCGCCTTCGTGGCGATCCTGCTCGGTGGGCTCTTCGGTGGCCTGATCGGCTACGGCTTCGCCGACCTGCAGTGCACGGGGAGCTGCACCCGCTCGTCGGGCGGCTTTGGCCTCTTCGGCGCCGTCCTCGGCGCGGTGGGCGTCGGGATCGTGGCGGTGCTCGCGCTGCGAGCCATGGGTGAGTGGCGCACGATCCAGCACCGCGACGACGAGCGCTGATCCCCGATGGCTCGACTCGACGAGGTGGGCGCGGCCCACGGCTGGCGGTGCTGGTCGTGCGACGAGCCCGTCGATCCCTCGATGTCGGTCAACGACGCCCGGGGCCCGAGCATCGACACCTGCACCACCAAGGCGAAGGCAAAGGCGAAGGCCAAGAGCAGCGGCGAGGCCGGCCTTGAGCGCCTCGCCCATCGGGCGTGCAACACGGGCAAGGGAGCGACGGCGCCGGGGGTCCCCTGGTCGGATGAGCTCTTCGTGATCGATCCCACTGCGATCATCCCCAGCGTCGAGCGCCTCGAACGCAAGGGTGGGCGCGAGGTGATGGCCCGCTGCCCGACGCGCGCCGACGCCGACCAAGCGGCCGCGTGGCTCGTCGATCGCATCTCACGCCTGCAACCGGACCTCGACGTGACCACCGAGATCGAACCCGGCGGCGGTCAGTTCCTGCTCATCCTGCGCGCGTAGGGCGCAGCGTCGGACGGCGGCGTCGACCTCCGATCGACCTGGGGTCAGCCCGCGAAGCGGAGCCTGCGGAACGCCTCGGCGTGGGTGAGGCCGGAGCGGCGACCCTCCTCGGTGGCTCGGTGCTCGAGGAGCGAGGCAACCACGTCGGGGTCGCCGCCGAGGCGGCTCTCGTGGCACACGACTGCGGCGACCTTGCGGTCGAGCACCTCGGCGATGTCGATCCAGGCGTCGGCTTCGAGCGTGCCCGACAGGAGCACGAGGCCCACCTGGTGGGCGGGACCGGCATCGGGCACGTAGAGCGGGCTGGCTGCGGGCACGAGCGAGTCGAGCACGGCCCAGCCGAGCTGGCGGTGATCGCGATGGTTCACGTAGCTGTCGCCGAAGAAGATGGCGGTGGGGTCCGGGGCGACAAGCGCGTCAGGCTGTCGACGGCGGATCACCTCGATGAGGCGCGCCCGCAGCGGGGCGTCGTTGTCCATCTCGCCATCGGGGTAGCCAAGGTGCTCCACGCCCGCGAGGCCGAGCACGTCCGCGGCGCGGGCCACCTCGTCGGCCCGATGGGCGGCCAGCGCGTCGGGGTCAGTAGTGGGATCGGCGCTGCCCTTGTCGCCCCGGTTGGCGATCACGAGGTGCACCTCCGCGCCCGACGCCGCCCACCGGGCAAGGGTGCCGCCGCACCCCACCTCCGGGTCGTCGGGATGGGCGTAGATCGCCAGCGCGCGCTCGGGGATGAAGGTCTCGATCATGGTGCGTCCGCCAGCGCGGCAAGGGCCCGATCGAGGCCGGCGTCGTCGACGTCGGCGTGGGTGACGAGGCGCACCATCGTGGAGCTGGCGGGCACTGCCAGCACCCCGGCCCCGTCGAGGTGGGCGAGCAGAGCTGCTGGATCGGCATGCTCGATGCGCACGATGTTCGTCTCGACGGTGGCCGGGTCGACGGAGCCGGGCCACCGGGCCGCGGCTGCGTCAGCCAGGGCTCGGGCCCGGCCGTGGTCGTCGGCCAGCCGCTCGACACGCTCCAGCGCGACGAGCCCCGCTGCCGCGAGCACACCTACCTGGCGCATCATCCCGCCGAGGCGCTTGCGCTCGTCGCGGGCCTGGGCGATCAGCTCGGCAGGCCCGGCCAGCAGCGACCCGATCGGCGCGCCGAGCCCCTTGGACACGCAGCACGTGACGGTGGTGCTGACGGCGGCCCGCTCGGCCATCGAGGTGCCGGACGCCACGGCCGCGTTCCAGAGCCGGGCGCCGTCGAGGTGCACGGGCAGCCCCGCCGCTCCGAGGGCGCGCAGCCGATCCAGCGGCCACACCCGACCACCGGCCTCGCCGTGGGTGTCCTCCACGAACATGGCCGACGGCGCCGCCCATCCCACGCGGGCGTCGGCGATCCAGCGGGTGATCTCCTCAGGGTCGATGGTGCCGTCGGCGTCATCGAGCGTGACGATCTGGGCGCTGCCGTTCACACCCGCCGCCCCGACCTCGCGCACGACGAGGTGCTGGCGGCGACCGGCGAACACGACGGTGCCGGGACGGCCGAGCACCCGTAGGGCGATCTGGTTGGCCATCGTGCCCGACGGTACGAACAGCGCCGCCTCCTTGCCCACCAGCTCGGCGAAGGTCGCCTGGAGTCGGTTGACGGTGGGGTCGTCGCCGAAGCCGTCGTCGCCCACCTCGGCATCGGCCATCGCGCGGCGCATCTCTGGCGTGGGCCGGGTGACGGTGTCGCTGCGCAGGTCGACTCGACCACGGGGATCCGACATCGCCCCGACCATAGGTGACGTAGGTTCGCCCGAATGGTGGATGCCCTTGAGCTGCGTGCGCTGGCCGAGACCGCCGCGCGCGAGGCGGGTGCCCTGCTGCTCGACGGGCTCGACCAGGTGCGCACCGACGTGCGCACCAAGACATCGAGCACCGACATGGTCTCGGAGATGGACCGGGCCGCCGAGGCGCTGATCGTCGAGCGGCTGCTCGGCGCGCGACCTCACGACGGCATCGAGGGCGAGGAGGGCACCGACCTGCGCGGCACAAGCGGCGTGCGGTGGATCGTCGATCCGCTCGACGGCACCACGAACTACCTCTACGGCCTGGCCGGATTCGGCGTGTCGATCGCCGCGGAGCACGACGGCGTCGTGGTGGCCGGGGTGGTGCTCGACGTTGTGCGCAACGAGCTCTTCCGCGCCACCCTCGGCAACGGCGCCGACCGCGACGGCACGCCGATCACGGCCTCGGCCGCCACCGACCTCGCCGCCGCGCTCATCGCCACCGGCTTCTCCTACGAGTCGGCCCGTCGGGCCCGTCAGGCTGCGGTGCTGCTGGAGGTGCTCCCCCGGGTGCGCGACATCCGCCGCTTCGGGGCAGCCGCCGTGGACCTGTGCGCCGTGGCCTGCGGGCGCGTCGACGGCTACTACGAGCGGGGCCTGGCCCCGTGGGACCTGGCCGCCGGGGGGCTCATCGCCACGGAGGCGGGTGCGGTGGTCAGCGACTTCGCCGGTGGTCCGGCCGCTGCGGGGGCGGTTGTGGCCGCCGCCCCAGGCATCGCTCCGGGGCTGCTGGATCTGCTGGTTCGGGCCGGGGCACCCGATGCCTGAGGCCAGTGGCTACGGGGTGTGTCGCAATCGACGCTCCGCCACCGACGAGCGCGAACTGGCGCGTTCTGTAACGAAATTGCAATGGGACCGCCACCTGACCGACCCTCGGGTCGGTCAGGCTGGTCCCTCATGACGCCCGTCGCCGCCCGACGAGCGCCGATGACCGTGCACACCAACGGTGCTGCAGTGGTCCTCGAGCTCTCCGATGCCCTGGACCCCGATGCTGGTCGTGCTCTCGTCGCGGCCGTCACCGCGGCCGTCGCCTCCACGGCTGAGCGGGTCGACATCGACCTGCGGGCCCTGGTGTCCTGGACCGACGCCGGTGCCCGGTCCCTCGTGCGGTGTCGTGAGATCTGTCGAGATCTCCCCGGGGGCCTGCACTACCGCACCGGTCGGGGCCCCGGTCGGGACGCCCTCCTCGCCGCCTACGGCTGACGAGCGGCTGGTCGCGCGGGCCGATGTCCTGCGTGGCGCGCCCCGATGAGGCAGGCTGAAGGGGTGGGAACCCGCATCCTGGCCGTGGAAGACGACGAGCGCATCCGTGCCGCGGTGAAGCTCGCGCTCGAGGACGAGGGCTGGACCGTCGACGAGGCCGCCAACGGCGAGGACGCCCTCACCGCGTTCCAGCAGCAGCCCGCCGACGTCGTGCTCATCGACATCATGCTGCCCGGAATGGACGGGTTCGAGGTGTGTCGGTCGATTCGGCGCACGTCTGACGTGCCGATCGTGATGGTCACCGCCCGCGACGACACCCACGACGTCGTGGCCGGACTCGAGGCCGGGGCCGACGACTACCTCACCAAGCCCTTCGCCCCCAAGGAGCTCTCGGCGCGCATCCGGGCCCTGCTGCGACGGGCTCGTACGTCTGAGGTGAGCTCGCCCCACCTCCGCTTCGGCGACCTCGAGATCGTCCCCGAGGAGGGCGTCGTGCGCCGCAACGGCCGCGACGTGCACCTCACCAAGACGGAGTTCCGGGTGCTCGTGGAGCTGGCCCAGAGCCCGGGCCGCGTCTTCAGCCGTGAGGTGCTGCTCGAGCGGATCTGGGAGCACGGGTACTTCGGCGACGGTCGCCTGGTCGATGTGCACGTGCGCCGCCTCCGCACGAAGATCGAGGCAGACCCGGCCAACCCGCGTCACGTCGTCACCGTGCGTGGGCTCGGCTACAAGCTCCAGGTCTGACGCCCGAACCGTGCGCCTCCCGAAGCTCACCAGCCGGCTCGGCCTCCGAGCCCGCATCACGATCGCCTTCGCGATCGGTGCCCTGCTGCTCTCCGCGCTGCTCTCGGCCACCACGTGGGCGCTCACGCGCGAGAGCCTGCTCAACCAGCGCGAGAGCTCCGCGACGGTGGTCGTCTACCAGAACGCCCGGATCGTGCGGGCCCGTGTAACGCCGGCCACCGACAAGCAGGCACTCGTCAGCTCGCTCTCCACCCCGCTCGGATCGCGTCCGATCCTGTACTACGCGGGCCAGTTCGTGTCGCTCACCCCCGAGTTCGGCCAAGACGCCCTGCCCAACGCGGTGCGCGAGGAGGTGCTGGCCGGGCAACCAGTTCGGATGCGCTACGACCTGCGCGGCCAGATGCAGCTCGTGGTCGGCATCCCCATCCCCTCGGTGCAGGCGGCCTACTTCGAGATCATCTCCCTCGACGACCTCGAGTCGACGCTGCAGGCGCTCGGCGTGTCCCTGGTCGGCGCCTCGCTGCTCACCACCCTCGCCGGCGCCGCCCTGGGCGCGTGGGCGAGCAGGCGAGCGCTGCGCCCGCTCACCAGCGTGTCGACCGCCGCCATGGAGCTGGCGGCCGGGCGCCTCGACACCCGGCTCGAGGCCAGCGAGGACCCAGACCTGCGACCGATCTCCTTGTCGTTCAACGACATGGCCCAGAGCCTGCAGGACCGCATCGAGCGCGACGCTCGCTTCGCGTCCGATGTGAGCCACGAGCTGCGCTCGCCCCTCATGACGCTCGCGGCGTCGATCGAGGTGATGAGCAACCAGCGCGACGACCTCCCGGAG
>JBKJSO010000042.1:0-7570 GCA_046595835.1 Acidimicrobiales bacterium
CATCTTCATGGTGATCGCCGCGCTCGGCACGGTGCTGGCCGCGGGGTACCTCCTGTGGCTCTTCCAGCGCACCGCCTTCGGCACGACCTCCGAGGAGTTCGAGGACACGCAGATCGAGGACGTCCACGTCACGGAGTGGCTGGCCTGGGCCCCGCTGCTGGCGCTCATCCTCGTGCTCGGCATCTACCCCCACCTGATCTTCCAGGTCACCGATCCCGCGCTCAGTGCCATGGGCCAAACCTTCGCGGCGTTGGGCAAGTAGATCTCGATGCTCGCCTCGCTCCTGCAGGGGACCCCCTTCCTCCAACCCGACGTCGACTGGCACGCGATCGCGCCTGAGGTCGTCCTCGTGGGTGCCCTCGTGGCGGTGCTCCTCGTCGACCTGTTCACGCCGGAAGGGGCACGAGGGATCGTGCCGCAGGTGGCCGGCATCGGGCTGCTGGCCGCGATGGTGCCGGTGCTCACGCTGGCGGTCGATGGCACTGATCGGGCGATGTTCGGCGGTGCCTACGCCGTCGACAACTTCTCGCTCGTGCTGAAGGCGCTGTTCCTGCTGTCGGGCTACGTCGTGGTGCTGCTCTCCACCAACTACATCGCTGAGGGCGATTACCACGAGGGTGAGTACTACTTCTTGCTCTTGAGTTCGATCCTCGGGATGACCGTGATGGCATCGTCACGCGACCTGGTGTCGATCTTCGTGGCGCTCGAGCTCCTGTCGATCCCGGCCTACATGCTCGCCGGCTGGCGCAAGAGCGACCTGCACGGCAACGAGGCAGGCGTGAAGTACTACCTGATGGGCGTCTTCGCCTCGGCCGTGATGCTCTACGGCATGTCGTTGCTCTACGGCCTCTCGGGGAGCACGCTCCTCAGCGACATCGGTGCGGCCGTGAGCGTGGCGGACACTCGGCCCTTCATCACCCTCGGGATCGTCTTGGTGGTGGTGGGCTTCGCCTTCAAGGTGTCGGCCGTGCCGTTCCACACCTGGGCTCCGGACACCTACGAGGGCGCGCCCACCCCGATCACGGCCTTCCTGGCGGTGAGCTCGAAGGCAGCAGGGTTCGTGGCCCTGCTGCAGCTGGTGCTCATCGGGTTCGCCGGGCGCGACGACGTCATCGGGCCCCTCATGTGGGTGCTGGCCGCCCTCACGATGACCGTCGGCAACCTCATCGCCCTGCGCCAGACCAACATCATCCGCCTGCTCGCCTACTCGGGCGTGGCGCAGGCCGGCTTCATGCTGGCGCCCCTTGCCGTGGTGGGGAGCAACCCCGACGGGGCCCTGCGGGCGGTGGTCACCTACCTCCTGATCTACGCCGGCATGAACCTGGGCGCGTTCGCTGTGGTCCTGGCGGTGGCGCGCAAGACGCGCAGCGCCGAGATCGATTCGCTCGGAGGTCTGTTCGAGTACGCCCCCGGGCTCACGGTGCTCATGACGGTCTTCCTCTTCAGCCTCGCCGGCATCCCGCCGCTGGGCGGCTGGCTCGCGAAGTTCGCAGTGTTCAGCACGCTCCTCCAGCCCGACCTGACCGCCGGCGGCGTCACCCTGGCCGTGATCGTCGGCGTGAACTCGGTGATCGCCCTCTACTACTACGCCAACGTCGCCAAGGTCATGTGGATGAACCCGGTCCCTGACGGCGACCGCACACCGGTGCGCATCCCGTTCTCCCTGCGGGCTGCGCTGGCCCTCTCGGTGATCGTCACCATCGCCTTCGGCGTGTCGAACCTCGCCACCCGCTTCGGCGATCTGGCGAGCTTCCTCCCCGCCTGACCGGCCAGGCTCTGTGAACCGCCACGGTGGCCATGCGGCCACCGTCCTGTCTGATCCGGCCGCCTTCTGGGAGGCTCTCGAGGATGACGATGGGTGCTGGTGGTCAGATCTGACGTGAAGCCGGTCGAAGCTGCACTGCGCGCGGCGATCCAGCGGCACGGCCCGGTGGGGTTCGACGTGCTCGTCGACGTGGCCCTCTACCACCCCGGCGGAGGGTTCTACGTGGCGGGTGGGCGGGCCGGTCGTAGCGGCGACTTCATCACCAGTCCGGAGGTCGGGCCGCTCTTCGGAGCGCTCGTCGCCCGGGCGCTCGACGGGTGGTGGGTCGAGGCGGGCGAGCCAGAGGTGTTCACCGTCATCGAGGCCGGCGCCGGCCCCGGAACGCTCGCTCGAACGGTCCTGCACGCGCAGCCGGCCTGCCGCCGAGCGCTGCGCTACGTGCTCGTGGAGGCGGCGGCGACGCAACGCGCCACGCATCGGGATCGTCTTCGGCTGGAAGACGCCGCCACAGCCTTCGCGGAGGTGTCCGAACCAGATGACGAAGGTCGTCCTCGGCCACCTGTGCCGGCTGGGCCGATCGTCGTCAGCATGGAGCGGCTCCCGCGCACGCAGGGACCGTGTGTCGTCCTCGCCAACGAGCTTCTGGACAACCTGCCGTTCCGGTTGGCGGAGCGCGTGGCAGGCGGCTGGGCGGAGGTGCGCGTCGGTGTCGACGGCGCTGCGCTGTCAGAGGTGCTCGTTCCCCTCGAGCGGAGCGAGGCGTCGTGGCTCGACGCGCGAGCTCCCGACGCGATCCCCGGTGCGCGGGTGCCGATGCAGCGTGCTGCGGCGGCCTGGCTGCGCGACGCCCTGGAGGTGGCGGGCTCAGGCGGTCGGGTCGTTGCGTTCGACTACGCCACGACCACCCAGGATCTGGCGGCTCGCTCCTGGAGCGATTGGGTGCGCACGTACCGGCGCCACGGACGAGGCGGATCGCCGCTCGAAGCACTCGGTGACCAGGACATCACCTGCGAGATCGCGATCGATCAGCTCGAGGTGCCGACCTCGAACGTCGTCCAGGCCGAGTGGCTCCGCTCGTACGGCCTCGACGAGCTCGTGGCGGAAGGACTCAGGATCTGGGGTGAGCGGGCCGCTACCGGCGACCTCGAAGCGATGCGGGCCAGGAGCAGGATCGGAGAGGGCGAGGCGCTCACCGATCCTGCCGGTCTCGGTGGCTACCGGGTGCTGGAATGGCCCGGCCGCCGTCAGGGGTGAGCTCAGGATCAGCCTCAACGCTCTGGGAACATCCCCCGGCGGGGTTCATCGGTGTACTGCGGTGGGCGTCCCGCGTCGAAGGCCCGGATCGCCTCAGGGAGGTTCTCGGTGAACCCGAGCATCAGCTGGTTGCGATCCTCGAGCTCGACGGCCGCCTCGAGGCTGGCCACCTCGAGGTTGGCCCAGAGCACGTCCTTGGTCATCGACAGGCCATAGGGGCTGAACTGGGCCATCGATGCCGCCACCTCGAGGCAGGCGGCGAGCAGGTCCTCGTCGGGCAGCACGCGCGACACGAGACCCATCTGGAGCGCCTCCGCAGCGTCGACCACCCGTCCGGTGAGGAGCAGGTCGTTGGATCGAGCCACGCCGATGAGCCGTGGGAGGAGCCACGACACCCCGAGCTCGGTCGAGGTGAGGCCGTTGACGATGCCGGTGCTGTTGAACACGGCCGACTCGGACGCAAACCGAAGATCGGCGCCGAGGGCGAGGCACATCCCCCCGCCATACGCAGGCCCGTTGATGGCGGCGATCACTGGTTGAGGCATACGGCGCATCTGCGGCACGAGACGCGAGTAGTGGCGCATGGCCCGCTGTGCGATGCGGCCCACCTGCAGTCCGTCGATGTTCGGAACGATCCCGTGGTCCTTGAGGTCTAGGCCAGACGAGAAGGCGCGGCCCGATCCGGTGAGCACGACCACCCAGGTGTCGTTCTCCTCGGCGATGGCGTCCAGTGCGTCGTGCAGCTCTGACACCAGCTCGATCGACATCGCGTTGAGCCGCTCCGGTCGGTGCATGGTGACCACGGCGACGTGCGGGCGTGGGTGGTCGACGAGCACCAGGGGCGAGATCTCGGGCATGGCCCCGGACGGTAGCGGCCCGCGTAGGGTGAGCACGCTTTGCCGATGCGCACCACGAGGGGATGACCACATGGCCGACGAGCACCACACCGGGGCCGCGATCGAGGACTACATGGTGGAGGACCGCACCTTCGCTCCGTCCGAGGCGTTCAAGGCCCAGACCCTGGCGGCCTCGCCGTTCCTCTACGACGACGCCAACGAGGACTACCAGGGGTTCTGGGCCAAGCAGGCCGCGGCGCTGCTCGACTGGGACGAGGAGTGGCACACGATCCTCGAGTGGGATCTGCCCTACGCGAAGTGGTTCCTAGGCGGTCGCCTCAACGTGTGCCACAACGCCGTCGACCGTCACGTGCTCGCCGGCCGGGGCGACAAGGTCGCGTACCACTGGGAGGGCGAGCCGGGTGACACCCGCACGATCACTTACGCCGACCTGCATCACGACGTCCAGCGCTTCGCCAACGTCCTGAAGGGTCTCGGGGTCGTGAAGGGCGACCGCATCTGCATCTACATGCCGATGATCCCCGAGCTTCCGGTGGCGATGCTCGCCTGTGCCCGCATCGGTGCGGCCCACTCGGTCGTGTTCGGGGGGTTCAGCCCCGATGCCCTGATCGACCGGATCAACGACGCGGCGTGCAAGGTGGTGATCACGGCTGACGGTGGCTTCCGGCGCGGCGCGCCGTCGATGCTCAAGCCCAACGTCGACACCGCCGTCGCATCCACGCCCTCGGTGGAGCACGTGGTGGTGGCTCGCCGCGTTGACGAGCCGGTCGAGATGGTCGCTGGGCGCGACCACTGGTGGCACGACCTGATGGCCGCGGCCGACGCCACCTGCCCCTGCGAGTCGATGGACAGCGAGGACCTCCTCTACCTGCTGTACACCTCGGGCACCACGGCGAAGCCCAAGGGGATCATGCACACCACGGGCGGCTACCTCACGCAGGTGGCCTTCACCCACAAGTACGTCTTCGACCTCCACCCCGACACGGACGTGTACTGGTGCGCGGCCGACATCGGCTGGGTCACCGGGCACAGCTACATCGTCTACGGCCCGCTCACCAACGGCACCACCTCAGTGCTCTACGAGGGCACGCCGGACACGCCGGGCAAGGACCGGCTGTGGGACATCGCCGAGCGCTACGGCGTCACGATCCTCTACACCGCGCCCACGGCGATCCGCACCTTCATGAAGTGGGGCACCCAGGAGCCCGAGCGCCACGACCTCTCCAAGCTCCGCCTGCTGGGCAGCGTCGGAGAGCCCATCAACCCCGAAGCGTGGATGTGGTACCACGAGCACATCGGCGGTGGGCGCTGCCCGATCGTCGACACGTGGTGGCAGACCGAGACGGGCGCCATCATGATCAGCCCGCTCCCCGGCGCCACCACCCTCAAGCCCGGCTCGGCCACGTTTCCACTCCCCGGCATCGAGGCCGAGGTGGTGGACGACGACGGCCACCACGTGGAGCGCGGCGGCGGGTACCTCACCCTCACCCGCCCGTGGCCGGCGATGCTCCGCGGCATCTACGGCGACCCGGAGCGCTACCAGGAGACCTACTGGAGTCGCTTCCCGGGGCGCTACTTCGCCGGTGACGGCTGCAAGCTCGACGATGAGGGCTACATCTGGCTCCTAGGCCGGGTCGACGACGTCATGAACGTGTCGGGCCACCGCATCTCGACCACGGAGGTCGAGTCGGCGCTCGTCGACCACCCCGCTGTCGCCGAAGCTGCCGTGGTCGGCGCCAACGACCCGATCACGGGTCAGGCCATCATGGCCTACGTCATCGCGCGCAGCACCCACACCCCGAGCCCTGAGCTCGGCGAGGAGGTGCGTCAGCACGTGGCCACCAAGCTCGGCGCCATCGCTCGCCCGAAGATCCTCATCTTCACCGACGAGCTCCCGAAGACTCGCTCCGGCAAGATCATGCGTCGGCTCCTGCGCGACGTGGCCGAGGGGCGCGTGCTGGGCGACACCACCACCCTCGCCGACCCGAACGTCGTCGAGGAGATCAAGCGGCGCGCGAGCGAGTCACCCGCCGAGGAGTGAGACGGCGGAGCACGTCCGGGCTAGTCGGCCAGGGCCTCGTCGACGGCGGCCAGAAAGGTGACCTCGTCGAGCGGCTTGGGGAGGACCGCGCGACACCCGAGGGCCTTCATCCGCTTGACGCGCAGGGGGCTGGCCGCGGCCGTCGCCATGATGATCGGGATGTCCCGGAGGCCGGGATCGGCCTGGAGGGCCTCCACGAGCTGATCGCCCGTCATCACCGGCATGAGGGCATCGGTCACTACGAGGTCGGGCCGTTGCGCTCTCACAAGCTCGAGCCCCGCTGACCCGTCGCCGGCCACGAGCACCCGGAAGCCAGCGTCGTCGAGCCAGAACGACACCAGGCGCTGAACGGCTGGTTCGTCTTCGATGTACACCACTGTCCGCTTCCGCAGGCCCATGTGCCCACAGTCTGCACGACCTGGGGGAGGAGAACACGAGGTGGGGGACGAAGCAGGCAGCGTGGAGCATCCCCGAGTCCGAGCCCTCTGCTGGCTCCTGGTGGCCGGCGTCGGCGCGGCGACTCTCGTGGTCGCCCCCGCCTCGCAGGCTCAGGTCGCGCCGGGCGTGGACACCACCACGACCACCGCCGCGCCGAGCACGACCACGACCACCGCGGCGCAGGCGTCGGGCGACCAGCTCTCCACCGGATCGGCGTCGGCGCCGCCAGGAGCCAAGGACAGCGGCGGCGACGGCCCCGCACCCTCCGGAGGGATCGCCGTGCCGCCAGAGGCGCAGCGCATCATCAACTCCGTGAAGCGCAGTCGGGCCAACAACGACAGCCGCCTGCTCACGCTGCTCCCGCAGCTCGAGGCGTTCGGCATCTCCGAAGCTGAGGCGTTTCGCATCGGCTTCGGGAGGTTTCCGATCGCCGGCGCCGCGAACTTCAGCCACGACTGGCTCTACCCGCGCTTCGGACCCGGGTTCCGCTTCCACCTCGGTACGGACATCTTTGCCGCCTACGGTACCCCGGTGCGGGCCCCGGTCGACGGTGTGGCGCGCTCGGCGAACGGCGGCCTCGGAGGGCTCACGGTCAAGGTCGTGATGCCCGACGGCACCTACTTCTACCTCGCCCACCTGTCGGGACTGGTCGACGGGTTCGTCGATGGGATGCCCGTGGCGACCGGCGACATCGTGGGCTACGTCGGCGATTCCGGGAACGCACGCGGCAGTGCTCCCCACGTGCACTTCGGCATCTACCCGCGCGGCGGAGCACCCATCGATCCAAAGCCGATCCTCGATCGGTTCCTGCTCGAAGCCGAAGCGCGGATCCCTGAGCTGGTCGCCGCCCTGCAGGCCGCGCGGCCGGCGCTACCCGCCACTGCCGCCGCGGGCGGCCAGGCCGCTGCAGATCAACGTTCCCTGCGGCCCATGCTGGCCACCGGCGTCTTGCACCCCCTCGCGGCGGGGGGATCCCGACTGCCCGCCGAGCTGCTCTACCTGCTCGGGGCCAACCCGGTGGACGGTCCGAGGGCCCTCGTCGACCTCGCCCTCGACGATCTGCTGGGCGACATTGACTGGTCGTCTCGCTAGCTCACCTCAGTCGCGGAAGTTGCTGAACTGCAGCGGGATGCCGAAGTCGTGCTCCTTCAGGGCCGCGATCACGGCCTGAAGATCGTCCCGCTTCTTGCCGGTGACGCGAAGCTGCTCGCCCTG
>JBKJSO010000101.1:0-12050 GCA_046595835.1 Acidimicrobiales bacterium
TGTGGTCGCTCGCGGAGGAGGCCCTCATCGACACCGGCCACGCCGCACCCGATGACGCGGTCGTGGCGCGCTACTGGCGACGGCTCATCGAGGCCAACCGCAGCGTGCTGGTGGTGCCGACCAACCCCGACCTGATCTACCCCGGCCAGGTGGTCACGCTCCCCCCATCTTGACAGGATCCGTCTCATCGTGAGAGGAATCATCTCATGGGGAGCGACGAGGGGCGGGTCGAGCCGCTGCGTGAGGGCCACAAGCGGGCCACGCGGGAGCGCATCGTTCGGGCAGTGGCCGAGCTCGTTGCCGATGCGCATCCAGCCTCCATCTCGGTGCCGGCCGTGGCCGCTCGAGCAGGTGTCGGCGTGGCCACCGTCTACCGCTACTTCCCCTCGAAGGAAGCGCTGCTCGACGCGTCTGCCCTCGTGATGGGGCCGGACGCCTCCATCACGAGCCTGGCCGAGCTCCCCACCTCCTTCGAGGAGCTCGCCCGAGTGCTGCCAGCGGCCTTCGCCGACCTGGCCACCCACCTGTCGCTGGCCCGCAACCAGCTGGCGTCGCCGCTGGGCCGGGAGCTGCGCCAGCGGCGCTGGGAGGCCAAGAGGGGGGCGGTGGACGCGGCGCTGCAGGGGAGCGGCATCGATCCCAGGTCGCCTGCCGGCGAGCGCTTCGCGGCGATCGCCGACGTGCTGACGTCGTCGACGGCCCTGCTCGAGCTGCACGACAAGGCCCGCATCCCGGTGGACACTTCGGCGCAGCACGTGCTCTGGGCGCTTGGCGTGCTCGAACGGGCGACCCGCGATGAGCAATCGCCAACCATGAAGAGCCGAACGAGGAAGAAGGCATGATGACCACCCAGGAACCACCGTCGACGTTCGAGCGACCGGGCAAGGGTCAGTGGATCTCGCTGCGGGATCACTTCCCCAGCGCCGTCACCCCGGAGTACGCGCGCTTGCTTCCCGAGGCGATGGCGATCGGGGAGGCCATCCCGTTCGCCGAGTACGGGCTGCCCGTGAAGACGCTCACCGTCGGGCTCGTCCATGGGCACGTCTACGTCACGCCCGAACCGCTGGTGGGGCCCGCCAGCGACTCGCTGCCCCCGAAGGCGGCGCTGTGGCTGGCGGCCCGCCTGGTGCCAGCGATGCGTCGTCGCACCCGCGCCGCGCGGCACGCGCTGGCCACCCGACCATGGCTGGCCGCCGCCGAGCGGTGGTACGCCACCGAGCGGGGGGAGTGGATCGCCGCCAACCGGGCCCTCCAGGCCGACGACCCCGATGCGCTCGCGCCGGATGCTCTCGTCGAGCACCTCCGTCGAGCCCAAGCCCACGCCGCCGCTGGCTATCGCCGCCACTTCTCGCTGCACGGTCCGGACCTCTTCCCCACCGGCTTGCTGCTGGCGCGCTGCGAGGACTGGGGCATCGCCGCCGAGGAGGTCTTGCCCGTGCTCATGGGCTGGTCGCCGGCCTCCATGGGCAGCGGGCCAGAGCTTGACGCGCTCCGAGCAGCCGTGGCTGCGGCCGAGGTGGAGCCCGTCACGATCGACGACATCGCCGCCGCCGCACCCCACGAGCTGGCCGCCTTCCTCGACGAGCACGGATGGCGCCTCGTCGCCGGCTACGACCTCGACGCGCGGGCACTCGTCGAGCTGCCCGCACTCGTGATGACCCTCGCCCGCACTGCGCCGCCCGCCCCGGCACCGCCCGTCGAGGACGCGCTCGTCGGCCTGCGGGCTCGAGTCCCAGCCGAGGCCGTGCCCGAGCTCGACCAGCTGGTCAGCGACGCTCGCGCCACCTTTGGCGTGCGCGACGACAACGGTGGCCTCACCGGTGCCTGGCCGATGGGGCTGCTGCGTCGAGCGATGCTGGCTGCCGGGCGCCGCCTGACCGAGGGGGGCGCCCTCGTCCGCCCCGAGCACGCCCTCGAGGTGACGGTCGACGAGCTGATGGATCTGCTGCTCGAGCGCCCGGGCCTCAGCGCCGTCGAGGTGTCGGAGCGGGCCGAGCGTCGGCGCGAGCGATCGGCCCTCGTGCCGCCCCTGCGGCTGGGTCCCGACCTCGACATCCCGCTCGAGGCGCTGCCGGCCCCGATGCGCGCCATGTCCCGAGCCCAGCTCGTGCTGCGCGACACCTTCACGGCTCCTCTCGACGGGCGGGCAGATCTCGACGGTGACGGCATCGGCACCGCGCCCTACCAGGGACGGGCCGTCGTCGCCGCCGATCCCGCCGATGCCCTCGACCGGCTCGAGCCGGGGGATGTGCTGGTGGCGTTCGGCACCACTCCCGCGTTCAACATGGCGCTCTCCATCGCCGGTGCGGTGGTGGTGGAGGAAGGGGGCCTGCTCTCCCACGCCGCGGTGATCGCCCGTGAGCTCGGGCTGACGGCGCTCATCGGGGCATCGGGTGCGATGGCGGGCATCCCCGACGGTGCGCTGGTGGAGGTCGACCCCGTCGCCGGTCGGGTGCGCGTGCTGGCCGCCCGCTGATGACCGCCCAGGTGCCCCCCACCACACCCGAGACGGCCGTCGCCAACGCCCATGCGTGGTTCGAGCACAACAGCGGCTGGGCGCCTCCCGACGACGGCACGCTTGCCGAGTGGGTCGGCGACGACGTCTGCCGGGCCCCCGATGAGTGCCTCGTTGCCCCGCGGGGCTGGTGCGAGCACGGGCTCGCGTCGTGGCTCCTCATCCTCGAAGCGCTCGACTGAGCTGACTTCCAGGGTGTCAGCCGGGCGCCGCCACGGCCGTGGCGTGGGCGGTGACCGTGGTGCCGTCGGCCGCTCCGGGGATGATCTTGGCGAACACGTAGTCGACCCGAACGGTGAGCCTGATCCGAACGCTGTCCGCGCCGATCACCTCGACCTCGAAGCCGACGACCTCACCGCCGAGGTCGCTGCGGTCGACCAGCGATCGCCCGAGGCGGTCGGCCAGCGCCGGGTCGAGCTCGAAGGCGCCGGTGGCGCGGAAGGCCTGCTCGTCGAAGGCGGCCGAGACCAGGTCGTTGGCGACATCCACCGCCACGCTGCTGGCTTGTCGCTGGCGCAAGAACAAAAGCGAGAGATCAAAGCTGATAGCGCCAAGGAGGAGCACGATCAAAATCCCGGCCGGCATGAGCATCAAGACGGAGCCGCGCTCGGGCCGGGGGGAGCGCTTCACACGCAGTCCTCGGCCTGCCCGGCCAGCCCGCTGCGGAACGGGTCCACGAGCTCGCTATGGGTGGAGCGCACCGTGAACGGCGCCCGGCCGTAGCCCCCGATCAGGGGGATGCTCAACGCCGGAACCTCATACGCGACGGCGAAGGTGACCCGCTCGCAGCGCACGAGGCGCGGCGAGCCGACGGGGCGGATCTGGGCTCGGTCCGGATCGCGGCCGTGGCCCGCCACGGCCGCCCGGGCGGCTTGCACAGCATCGGCGAGCGCCTCATCGACATCGTCGCCTTCCACGAACGTGCGGGCGGCCTGTCGGGCGGCGGCGTCGGTGGCGAACTTGGCATCGACGACCGCCCAGGCGTTGGCGATGAGCAGGGTGCCGAGCACGAAGATGAGCAAGCCGAACGGGAGCGCCTCGATGCCGCCCACCTGGCCGCGGTCGTCGTGGCACCGAGACGTGGCCACCTGCCCTGCCGTCATCGTCGCACCGTCTCAATGCGAGCGTGCACGGTGCGACGGACCTCGCCGAAGCCGACGGTGCCCCCGATGGACGCCGGCACGAACCTCGGAGGGACGGCAACGAGCACCAGCGCGATCGTGTCCTCTTCGCCATCACCGTCGTTGTCCTCCGCGGTCCAGGTGAAGGAGGCGTCGTCGCCGATGCGCCCGAGGTTGGCCCGGGCGTCGGCCTCGATGACGGCGAGCGATGGGGCGTTGCGCGTCGCGGCGCGCTGTGCCGCGTCGTTCGCGACGGCAGTCACGGTGGATGAGGCATAGAGGCCGAACAGGAGCTGGACCGCGAACATCAGGAACATCAGGAACACCAGCACGCCTGCGGCGCTTGAGATGAGCCCGGCACCGCGGTCGCGTCGCACCACCGCGGTTGCTCAGTCGCCGATCTCGGCGACCTTGTCCTTCGTGTTCGTCTCGGTGTCCTGCCAGATCGACTTGAACCCCACCCACATCAGGGCACCGATGCCCGCCATGATGAGGACGGCGATCGCGGCGCTGATGACGCCCTCGCCGCGCTCGTCCCGGCGGAGGCGCGCTGGCGTGGCGACCCACCAGGCTTGGGCTGCGACGTAGGCAGACAGCAATGCGGGAGACATGGCGGTTCCTTCCGGGTGGGCTAGGTGGTGGAGAACAGGCGGAGGGCCTCGATGAAGGGCACGGCGAGCAGCACGGCGCCGGGGACGAGGGTGGCGACGGTCACGGGGATCCACACCTGCTGGCCGCGGCGTTCGATCTGCTCGATGAGCTCACGCTGGACCTCGCGACGGATGCTTCGAGCCTCCTCGCCGACGAGTCGGCCGAGATCCCCGGCCTCGCGGTTGAGTGCCAGGACGGCGACCAGCCGGGAGAGGGCATCGACGTCGGTGATGGCCGCCCACTCCCGCAGGGCCTCGACTTCCGTGAGGCCCTGCCGCATCCGCCCGCACACCACCGCGAGATCGCGTCCGCATGCGCCTGCCCCTCGGCTGGCCAGCCGGCTCAGGGCGCCGCCGAGGGAGTAGCCAGCGCCGAGCAGCATGGCCAGCTGCTCGCTCAGCACGGGGAGCTCGAGGAACACGTGGCGCTTCCAGCGGTCAGAAGCCCCCGACAGCTGCTGCTCGATGAGCAAGAAGCCGAGCAGCCCGCCACCGCCCACGAACAACAGGGCGATGGCGAGCGGCGGACGGGTTGCCGCCGCCAACGTCGCGCCAGCCGCCAGGGCTCCGGCAGCCCAGCCGAGCTGGCGGACGCGGAACGCGGTTGCGTCGAGCGGCGAGTGCACCCGTTGGAGACGGAGCGCGATCGGCTCGTCGACTCCGAGGAGCCCGGCCAGGCGCTCGCCGCTCTGCCGGGCGATGGGTCCGATCACCTCGCGGAACGACGAGACCGACAGGAGGCCGGTGGCGCCGCCGGCGCGCAGGCCGCCCGGCTCGTAGGGACGAAGCCGAGCGGTCAGCGGCTGCCGGCTGAACCACCGGACCCGCGAGAGGAGCAGCGTGGCGCCGACCCACAGGAGCACCGCCGATGCGACGAGCAACCTAGGCATCGAACACCCGTTGCTCCTCCGGCAGCACCATGATCCGTCCCGCCCAGAGCCAGCACGCGATGACCAGCACGATGGCCACGACGACGAGGGCTTGGCCGGTGGCGGTCTGGTAGGCGGCCCGTCCGGTGCCCACGGACATGCCGGCCAGCGCCATGCCCGCTGGGACGATCAGCACGAAGCGGCGCGCGAACCGGGCTCCCGCTTGCTTGGCTCGGGCGTCCTTGCGCCCTTGCGTGTCCTGGATCCGATCGTCGATGAGCGCCGCGAGCCGTCGGTCGAGGTCGGTACCCCCGACCTCATGGGCGACCAGCAGGGTCTCGCAGGCGGCATCGGCCGTGGGATCGGCCAGCCCGGCCTTGAGGACAGCGATGGTGCGGGCGAAGTCTGTGGAGAGCAGCCACTCGCGCTGCCCTGCCTCGAAGGCGGCCCGCATCTCGGCTGGGGCTCGGCTCCCGACCTCGAAGAGGGCCTGCGGGATGGAGCGCCCGAGCGACGAGGTGAGGATGCGCAGCTCCTCGAGGAGTCGGGGCCACGCGTCCATGGCGGCGGCTCGCTGGGCGGCCCGTCGGGCCCGATAGGACGCGAGCGGGAACGAGCCCGCGAAGAGGGCTACGACCAGCGCCGGGAGCACGCCGCCGAACACGGCGTACGCGCACAGTGCGCTGAGGGCCATCAACGAGGCGATCACTGCGGCGAGCTGGCGCAACGGGATGTCCACCAGGCCCGCCTGCACGAGCCAGTCGCGACCTCGGGCCCTCGAGGCGGGCTGGACGAGCCGACGTGGGCGCAGGTCGCGTTCGCCGAGCACGAGGCTGGTGAAGAGGAGGTGCACTCCAGCTGCGGCCAGCATCGCCACCAGCAGCGCCGACATCAGCCGACCCGGTCCTCGAGCGCCACATCCAGCAGTCGGCGGGCGTCGGCGCCTGCCGCGGCCAGGATCCGGCCCGCCCGGATGGGGAGGTTGCCGCTCCAGGCGAGCGGTTGCTCGGCGCCCGGTCGAGCGAACACCTGGGTGACGGTGAACTGCGCTGACTCCGGCCCGGCCGCGAGGTCTTCCACGGCGATGATCTCGGTGACGCGTGGGCCGTCGGCCGTTCGGCCGCAGTGCACCACGAGGTCGATGCTCTCGCTCACCAGGGTGTTGAGCGCCGAAAGCGGCAGCTGGGTGGCGGTGTCTGACAGCTGACAGATGAAGCGGAGTCTCGAGAGGGCTTGGCGAGCTGAGCCAGCATGGATCGTGGTGAAGCCCTTCACGCCTGAGGACAAGGTGAGGAGTAGAGGCAGGGCTTCCTTGTCTCGAACTTCGCCGACGATCGCGACGTCAGGCGCCATGCGCAAGAATCCCGCCACGAGCTTGCGGAGATCGACGCCGGGACGATCCGGGCGCTGTGCCCTCGTCTGCATGCTGGCGACGTTGGGCAACGGCACGTCGGCCTCGAAGACCTCCTCGGCCACCACCACGCGCAAGGAGGGGTCGAGCTCCGCTGCGCAGCAGGAGAGCAGCGTCGTCTTGCCGGACCCGGGGGCGCCGGCGACGACGATGGTCATGCCGGCTCGTACGCAGGCTGCGAGGAACACCGCCGCCTGGCGAGTGAGCATGCCGCGCTCGACGAGCTGATCGAGCCGGCGGAACGCGACACCGGTGAACTTGCGGATGTTGACCATCGTGTGTCCGCCGTTGCTGACATCACCATGGACGATGTGGAGGCGCGAGCCGTTGTCGAGCTGGGCGTCCTGCAGGCCCTCGGCCGGATCGAGCTTCCGATGCGACGCCGAAGCGTCGAACAGGATCTTGGTGAGCGTGCGCAGCACGTGCTCGTCGTCGTGGAAGACCTCGTCGTGATAGCTGTTCGGACCCGAGTGGCGCTTGGCAAAGATCTGATCGGGGGCATTGATCATGATCTCCCACACGTCGTCGTCCTCGAGGAGCGGTCCCAGCGGCCCGTAGCCGGCAAGGTTCCTGTAGACGCGCTCGGCGACGATGGCTGGCTCAGCGAGATCAAACGGGCGCAGGCCACGCCGGTGGTCGAGCGACCACCGCTCCAGCTCGTCGTTGATGAGCGCTCGGAGCTTCTCGGTACCGGCCTGGCCTCCCATGTCGAGGGAGATGTCCTTGGCTCGTTCCTGCACAGCGCGCTCGATCACCTCGAGGGGTGACACGGACTCGGACATCAGCCCGCTCCCGCCGCGAGGTCGCCGTCGGTGTCTTGCTCCGTCCACGCGCCCAGCGAGCCGGGCGCGACGAGCGTCGGCTCGGCGATCGGTTCCCCGGCGCTCAGGTCGTCGCGGGCCTCGAGCAGGGCGAGGACCGGTCCGCAGATCGGCGCCAGCCATGCGTCGGGGAGGCGGCCACCGTCGCGTAGGAGCTCGTCGAGGTGGCGGCGCTCGGCGAGGTGGATGGGGCTCGGCACGCCCCCTGCATCAGTGCCGAGAGCGAGCAGCTCCCCGAAGGCTCGTGCCAGCTCCCCACGCGCACGCGGTCCCCGGGGGGATCGGTTCAGCACCGGCAGGATCCGGTGACCCGAGACCCCGTGCTCCACGAGGTCTCGCGTGACCCGCAGGAGTCCGTGCAGCCCGTGCAACCCGGGCGCGCCGACCACCACCACGAGATCGGCGCGCTCGGCCACGACCCGAGCCATGACGTTGCGTTCCTCGACATCGAGCGACCCCGTTGCACGCTCGCCCTCGAGGTCGCCATCGACGTCGGCGACCACCACTCGGAACCCACGGCGAAGGCTGTCGAGGGACGCATCGAACGCCCGTGGGCGGATGGACGTCCAGTCGCGGTGGCGCCGCAACCCGAGCAGGAGCTGGTAGCCGCGCTCCTCGACCCGCCAGGTGAGGGCGCGCACGGACTCGACCGTCGGTGTTCCACCCCGGTGCGCCTCGACGAGCTCCACGATGCCCGGTACGACGTCCCGCGCGTCATGGAGCAGCGCCTGGTCGGCGTGCAGCGCGAGGTCAGCGAGGCACACCAGACCGGCATGCCGCGGGTCGCTGGCCAACCCTTGCGCGATCGCCATCGCGACCGTGGACCGGCCGACGCCCGCTGCTCCCGTGACTGCCACGAGCCGGCCCCGAAAGCCGCTGGGCGGGCTCGACCCGGCGAGCGTCTCGGCCACCGTGTCGCCGCCCCGGGCCATCGGCGTGGCGACCTGCCCGAGGACCTGGAGCAGCTCGGCGCTCTCGAAGTCGGTTGGGAGCTGGGCGGACGCCCCGAGATCGGTCCAGCTCGTGCCGGTGCGTCCTGCGCCGACGACGACGACGGCGCAGCCGACCTCGAGCGCCAGGTCGACGAGATCGCGGTCGAGGCCGACGATGGTGTCGTCGACGAGCAGCGCCGAGTAGCCGCGTCCTGATCGAAGGCGCACCCGCACCTCCTCGACCGACATCGTCTTGAGGAACTCGACAGGGATCGACGCGGAGGTCGACCAGCGGGACATTTCGCGGAACCACGCCGAGCGCACGTGGGCGAGACCCAGCAGGACGAAGCGCTCCGTGGCCATCAGCCGACAGCGCCCTTTGGTTCCGAGGTTCGGTCGGGCTCGTACACCAGCGGGGAGCCGTCGTCAGGCTGGCCGAAGGTGGAGCGAACCACCGTGACGTCGCCGGTGCGAAGCGCGTGCACCAGCGCCGCGACCGCGTCGCCGGAGGGCACGGCGACCACGATGGTCACCTCGCGATCGCTCGTCAGCGAGCGGTCCCGATCGGCGCCGATCTGCACCACCTCGGCGCCCCGTACGACAGAGGCGGTGCGTTCGTCGTAGGTGACGTAGACGTCGACCCGCTCGCCCTGCTTGAGCCGGCCGACCGCGATCTGGGCCCGGGGCAGCGTGATGGCCACTTCGTTGACGTTCGACCGGGCGCGCTCGGCGGTGACCGCGCCCGTCTGCACGATCTCGCCGGTGCCAATCGGCCCGAGTGCCACGTGACCGATGATCGATGCCGTCGAGCCGAAGGCGGCCGGGCGTGCGCTCGACGGGAGCTCCGCGGCCACAACTCGCAGGTCCCCCGCCTCGATCACCGCACCCACGCGGATGTCGCGCGTGGCCACCACGACGTGGTGAGTCGGGCCCCGGCTCGCGCCGGTGTAGGCGAGGAACACACCGACCGCGGCGAGGGCGATGAGCAGTGCTCCCAGCGCGGCCCGTCCGCCAGGCAGGCTGCGGCGGCGCACGATCACCCGGGGGGCCAACGCCTCCCGATCGTCCGCCAGCTTCCCGCGCGTCACTGCGGTCACGGTGCCCAGTTCGCTGCCGGCCATGGGTTCTCCTTCGCGGTATTCGCGGCATCTTGGCGAATGAAAGCACATGGAACAGCAAGACGTAACCCCAAAGGCGGGTATAGGGTGCCCGCATGGCCCCCAGCGAGATTGTCTGGCTTTCGACGCAAGATGCGGCCCGGCGCCTCGGCATCACGCCCCGTACGCTCTACCGCTTCATCGATCTCGGCGACCTGCCGGCGTATCGCCTCGGCAGGGTGATCCGATTGAAGGCCGACGATGTCGACGCCTTCATCGAGTCGTCTCGCATCGAGCCTGGCTCGCTCGAGCATCTGTACCCCGACACGAGCAGCAAGCGCGCCTAGCTCTCGTCGGCGCCGCTCAGCCGATCGTCACCTCGCTGATCGCCGCCACGGGCATGTAGGCGGTGGCGGGCCGCTCGGCATCGGTGCGCAGCACCGCCACGTCGCGTCCCGCGCTGCGGAGCTGACCGGCCACGGCGTCGTCGTCGTGGGTCACCAGCAGCACTCGCTCCCGGTCGGCGCCGAGCTCGGCGAGGACGTCGGCCAGGCGAAGATCGGTGGTCACCAACCGATCGCCGAGGGTGGCCTCGACGGCTGGAGCGGTGCGCACCACGCCGATGGCGGAGACGGCGAGCAGCACGTCGGAGCCCGACCAGAGGCGCAGGGCCACGAAGTCGGCCCCGATCACCCGGATGGCCCCATGGTGTCGCCGCCCACCACGCGTGTGGATCGTGAGGGGCGTGCAGCGCTCGGCCAGGTCCGCGAGCACCCCGGCGAGGGTGCCCTCGTGCTCGGCCGCCTCGCGCAGCCACCGCTCGCGCGATCGGCGCAGGGCCGCCTCGTCGACCCGCGCCTCGGCCACCCAACGATCGAGTCGGGCGGTGAACGAGGACGAGCTCGCACCGCGCACGAGATCGCCGGGATGCCCGAGCGCGGCGTCCCACGCCGTGCCGCGAGCGCCGTCGCCCTCCGGGTCCCCAGACCGATCCACCATCGGGTCGCAGCGTAGGTCGATAGCCTTGCTCCGTCGTGTCCAGCACCCAGGTGAAGATCTCCGTCCCCAGCAACCACCTCATGCCCGCCCTGCTCGGCGAGCGCGACGAGGTGCTGCGTGCCGTCGAGGAGGCCTTCCCCGGCGTGACGATCCACGTGCGGGGCAACGAGATCGCCCTCGATGGCGACGACGCCGAGCGGGTGGCGGCGCTGCTGGAGGACCTCGTCGTGCTCGTGGAGCAGGGCCACCGACTCGACGCAGGCACGGTTCGGCGGAGCGTCGCGATGGTGCGGGCCGACGAACGTCCCGCCGAGATCCTCACCGCTGAGGTCCTCCGGCCGGCGCGCGGGCGTCCGGTGCGCCCGAAGTCGAGCGGGCAGAAGCGCTACGTCGACGCCATCCGCGACAACGTGATCACCTTCGGCCTCGGCCCGGCCGGCACCGGCAAGAGCTGGCTGGCCGTGGCTATGGCCGTGCAGGCGCTGCAGGCCAAGGAGGTCGACCGGATCATCCTCACGCGGCCGGCCGTGGAAGCGGGCGAGCGCCTCGGCTTCCTGCCTGGGGATCTGATGGCCAAGATCGACCCCTACCTGCGGCCGCTGTGGGACGCCCTGCACGACATGGTGGGCACAGAGACCGCAGGCAAGCTGCTCGAGCGCGGCGCGGTGGAGGTGGCGCCGCTGGCGTTCATGCGCGGCCGCACGCTCAACGCGAGCTTCATCATCCTCGACGAGGCCCAGAACACCACGCCCGAGCAGATGAAGATGTTCCTCACCCGCATCGGGTTCGGCTCCAAGGCCGTCGTCACCGGCGACACCACCCAGGTCGACGTCGGCGGGGGTCGCAGCGGCCTCGGCGACCTCGAGCGGATCCTGGCGGGGATCGACGGGTTGGGCTGGGTGCACCTCACGAGCGGCGACGTCGTGCGCCATCGCATCGTGCAGGACATCGTCGACGCCTACGAGCGGGCCACTCCCGCGCCGCCCACTCGCTGATGCCCGGCGATCCCGAGGGTCCCGACCGCCCCGACCCCGCCGATCTGCCGGAGGGGATCGAACCCGACGACCTGCCACCGATGCCGATGGCCAACCGCAAGCGTCGTCCGCCCGACGAGGGTGAGGTCGACGTGTTCGGGGTCGACGAGCAGTCCGACCACGAGGTCGACCTCGCCCGCTGGGTCGATCTCGCCACGAACGCCCTCAACGACTCGGGCATCCGTGGAGAAGCGGAGCTGTCCCTCCTGTTCGTCACCGAGGACGTCATGACCGAGCTCAACAAGCGGTTCATGGACGCCGAGGGCCCCACCGACGTGCTCGCCTTCCCGATCGACGATCCGATCGACGGCGGACGCTGGCCCGACTCGGGCGCCACCGGCCCGGACCGCGAACCACCCGAGGTGACCGACCTGCCGATGCTCCTCGGCGATGTCGTGATCTGCCCGTCGGTGGCGGCGCGCCAGGCCCCCGAACACGCGGGCAGCTACGACGACGAGCTGGCACTGCTCATCGTGCACGGCATCCTCCACGTGCTCGGCATGGACCACGCCGACCCCGACGAAGCCACCGCCATGCAGGCGCGTGAGCGCGAGCTCCTCGACCGCTACCACCACCGACGATGAGCCACCGCGACGACTGG
>JBKJSO010000123.1:0-5796 GCA_046595835.1 Acidimicrobiales bacterium
GACCTCGTCGGCGAGGAGCCGTTCGCCTTCGGCCCGGCCCGCCGCCGTGAGCATCCAACCGGTCAGGACGCCCTCTCGATAACGGGCCCATTCTCTACTGCGAAAGGCTTCGAGCCAGGAGGTGACATCTTCGACGGGCAGTCCCGTGATCTCCGCGACCACCTCGGCAGGCGCGAACGACTTGAGCCGCAAGCCGTGCAGCACAAGGAGATCGGGATTGGAAACGAGCGCCATCACCGCCGAACCCTACTCGGCGCCCGCCCTGACCGTCCGGGCAACGAACCCGCGACAACCACCTACAGCGACGCGAAGAGGGCCAGCCGAAGGTGACCCTCTCGGCAATCATGTCCGATCAAACAATCGGTCTGGTTTCTCCGTGTCGTACCGACCATCAGCAGACCGGCACGATGTAAGGGTCAGGAAGCCGCTACCCCCGGATTGAGCAGGTCGCTACCCAGCTCAAACGAGGCGTATTCCTCGCCCGTGTCTGCCCAGTCCTCGAACTGGATGACACCGATCTCCTGGAAGCGCTTGCGCAGCCAGCCGTCGTTGGGGTCGAGCAGCCCGAGCTTCTTGCAGTTCGGGACGATCTTCGAGAACAGGAGCTGGTTGAACAGCATCGCCTCGGGGGTGAGGCGAGTGAGCTCGATGGCTTCCTTCGCCGGCACGCCCAGGCGATCCCACACCTCGGTCTGCAACAGCATGCGATCGCGCATGCGCACCGCCGCCTCGAAAGCGAACTCCTGGCGCTCTTTCATCTCGTGGTCGGAGAGCTCGGCGTAGTACTCCTTGAGCGAGAGCACGCCGAAGGCCACGTGACGGGCCTCGTCGCTCATCACATAGCGGAGGAGCTGCTTGAGCAGCGGCTCGGGGGTCAGCATGTGCATGAACCCGAAGGCGGCGAGGGCCAGGCCCTCCACCATGATCTGCATGCCGAGGTAGGTCATGTCCCAACGGCTGTCGGCGATGATGTCGTCGAGCAGCATCCCGAGGTGGGCGTTGAGCGGGTAGTGGCCGTTCATCTTGGTGTCGAGGTACTTCGCGAACACCTCGACGTGGCGGGCCTCGTCCATCACCTGGGTGGCCGCGTAGTACTTGGCGTCGATCCAAGGCACCGTCTCGACGATCTTGGCGGTGCACACGAGGGCGCCCTGCTCACCGTGCATGAACTGGCTCATCGTCCAGTTCTGGCTCTCGATGCGAAGGTTGAGCCACTCCTTCTCGCCCCAGTTGTGTAGCGGCTGGCCGGGCTGGCGCGCCGCGATGAACACGGGATCGAGATCGGGATCGACCGGTGCGTTGGCCACGACCTGCTCGATGTCGACCGGCGTCTCCCACGGAAGGTCGGTCTCGCCGTTCCACTGCGCACCCTTGGCCTTCTCGTAGAGCTTGTTGAGCGCGGGGCGCTCGCCCTTCTCGTAGTTCCAGGTGAACAGCGCGTCGGCGTTGTCCTTCACCGCGTGCACGAGCTCGTCGACGTCCTTGGCGGTGATCGACAGGATCGCCTCGAGATCGTTCACGTCGGCTCGGCCGAGCATGTCTTCGTTGGTGGTCATGTTCGGGAGCTCCCTAGGGATGGTGGTCGGTGTCAGTGATCGGTGGACGGAGGTGACGGCGCAGCGCTGGTGTCGAGCGCCTCCACGAGACGGGCGATGAGGTCTTCCCACGGCCCCGCCTCGGGCAGCTTCAGATCGACGGCTCTGAACAGCAGGAACCCGAAGCCGACGGCGTGGCAGAAGCGCACGACCGCCTCTCGGTCGAGCGCGGGATCGATGGCCCCGGTCGCCTGTGCCTCGGTGACGAGGTCGGCGAGGCGGTCGCCCCGCAGATCCAGAGCCGCCTGCATCAGGTGGCGGACCTCCGGGTCTCGTCGGGCGGCCACAAAGGCCTCGAGCAGGAGGGCGCTCTCGGGGCCCAGCTCGTCGGTGACGAGGTGCGAGCCCACCGTGGTGAGGATGTCGGTGACCTTCCCCTCGAAGCGGTGCTCGTTGAAGAGGGTGTCGAGCTCGTTCTCCGAGCGCGCCTCGATGGCGGCCAGGAGCAGCTCGGCCTTGCCGCTGAAGCGCCCGTAGATCGCGCCCGTCGTGTAGCCGGCCCGACGCGCGATCTCCGCCACGCCGGCGCCGTCGTAGCCCTTCTCGCCGAACACCTCAGCGGCGGCAGCGATCAGCTTCGCCCGGATCGGATCGTCGGTCGATCCGACCGGTTGCGCGTCGATCGGCACGGCGTCGGTCATCGTCCAAGACGATAACGATCATTATTCACTCTGTCCAGCCTTGGATGCGGCGCCTAGGCGGGCTCGACGGCCAGCTCGCGCTGAGAGACCTCGACCAGCTTGTTGAGGGCCCCCACCGCGGCGCCTGTGTCGATGGATGCTCGAGCAGCCGCCATGCCCGACTCCAGATCGCCCACCACGCCGGCGGCGAGGAGACCGGCGCCGGCGTTCAGCGTGACGATGTCCCGGTGCGGGCCGTGCTCCCCCGCCAGCACGCGGCGAGCGAGATCCGCGTTGACCTGCGCGTCGCCGCCGACCAGGTCCTCTCGATCGGCGCGCGGCAGCCCCAGTTCCTGGGGGTCCACCGACCAGGTGGTGACCTCGCCATCTCGCAGCTCGACGACGGTGGAGGTCCCGGTAGTGGTGAGCTCGTCGAGGCCGTCGCCGCCGTGGACGATCAGCGCTCTGGTGGCGCCGTTGGCCTGGAGCACACCGGCCATCCGGTCGGCCATGCGCTCGTCGGCCACGCCGATCAGGTAGCGGCGAACCCGGCCGGGGTTCGACAGCGGACCGAGGATGTTGAAGGCCGTAGGGATGCCCAGGTCGCGTCGCGACGGGCCGGCATGGCGCATCGCGGGGTGGTACCGGGGGGCGAAGCAGAACCCGATGCCCGCCTCGTCGACGCAACGAGCGACCCCGATCGGGCCGAGGGCGATCGCGACCCCCAGCGCCTCCAGGAGGTCCGCGGAACCGCAGGCGGAGGACGCCGCCTGCCCCCCGTGCTTGCAGACCTTGCCTCCGGCGCCGGCGACGACGAGCGCGGAGATCGTGGAGACGTTGATCGTGTGGGCGCGGTCGCCGCCGGTGCCGACCAGGTCGACGACAGGGCCCGCGGTGTCGATCTCGACCCGCGTGGACGCGGCCAGCATGGCATCGACCATGCCGACGAGCTCCTCGACTGTCTCGCCCTTCATGCGCAGCGCCACCACGAAGGCGGCGATCTGGGCCGGGGAGGCAGCCCCGTCGAGGATCTCCGCCATCGTGGAGCGCGCCTCGTGCCGGCTCAGGGCGACGCCGTCCATCAGGTTCCCCAGGATGACGGGCCAACCGCCGTGCTGAGCGAACGTCAGGTCAGCCATAGGGCGGCGAGGCTAGCGCTGGACGAGGGTGATGCGGCCGGGGATCAGGACGGACCGGGACTCGGGGTGCCGGTCAGCGCCTGGCGTGCACGCGCCTCGAGCAACGGCATGCCGAGCGCGCCGTAGCGCTCGATCGCCGAGGTCAGCAGATCCGTGGCGCGAGAACGGTCCTCCGGGCGGCCGCGGTCGACGAGCATCTGCCCGAACCAGTGCTCGACCTGGGGCCGATCGAGGGTGTTGTCGATCTCGTCGGCTCGGCGCAACGCTGCCTCGAAGTGCCGCGCCGCGTCATCCCATCGCTCGGCTGCGGCGGCGGCCATCCCCACGACGCGGTCGGTCAGGGCGAAGTCGAAGCCGCTCACCGGCATGTCGTCGACCCACTCGGCGGCGAGCGGGTACAGGGGCGCCGCCCCCTCTGGCAGACCGGCGATGATGCTGGCCTGGATCGTGGTCATCACGCTGAGGATCTGGCCGATCGGTGGGCGCGCCCCTGGTTCCAGCATCTGAGATCGGCCCTCGTCGAGCAGGCGGCGACAGACGTCGGTGTCGCCCCGCCAGGCGTGGACGAGCAGCTCGTAGGCCTGACCGACCCCGGACCACGCCGACACCGGCTCGAGCTCCATCGCCCGACGTGCGGACTCGAGCGCGGGGTCGAGGTCGCCGCGCCACACGGACGTAAGCGTCATGAACACGTGGGACTGGGACACCCAAGGGGAGTTGACGCTCGCGAAGCCCTCCAAGTCCGTGTGCGCGGCTCGTTCGAGCGTGTCGAGGTCACCACCGAACACCTGGGCCATCCCCACGCCGCGCAGGCACAGCACCTCGCCGCCGCGGTGTCCCAGGCGTCGTCCCAGCTCCATCCCCTCGGCCGCTAGCCGCTCGCCCTCCGCCATCTCGTCCCGACGACCACTGAGGAGGAGGGGGTACGAGGTCCAGGCCAGCGCGTCCACCAAGTCCCACTGGTCGTTCGTCGTGCGCAGGATCTCCACCGCCGCCCGTCCCGAGTCGATCGCCTCCCGAGGCCAACCGTTCGACCATGCCGCCATCGACCGGCCCCACAGCACCCTCCCCAGGGCGGAGTCATCACCGAGCGACCGGGCGATGTCCTCCGCCTCGTCGAGCAGCGGCGCGCCCTGGTCGTGCAACCCGGCCAGGCCCATCATCGCCCCGTGGAGGGCGAGCAGCTGCGAGCGCGACGCCGTGCGCCGGTCGCCCAGGATCGTCAAGCCGCGGCTGTAGGTGGCGAAGGCCTCCCCGAAGTCGTTGAGCCAGATCTGCAGGTAGCCCATCTCGGCGCAGAGCGCAGCGGCCTCGTCGACGAGGTCCGCCTCGGCGTAGATGTCGATCACCTCGTTCAGCGTGATGACGCACTCGTCGAAGCGACCCAGAGCCCGGACGGCGGAGGCTCGCCGCTCGGCGAGCTGGGCCCACCGGACCGGGTCGTTCGAATCGAGGAGGGTGAGCGCGTCGTCGAACGCGCGACGCGCCTCCTCGAACGCCGCCGCCCCCAGCGCCCGCTCCGCCGCCAGCTCCAGGAACTCCAGCGTCCGCTCGCGGTCGGCGGCCGAACCGGCCGCGAGCAGGTGGTGAGCGATCTCTGACGGCCGGTCGACGCGGGCCCGCAGATCCGTTCGCTCGATGGCGTCGGCCACGGCCAGGTGGAGCCGCTGCCGGCGGAGCACGGACAGCCCTGAGAGCAGGGTCTGGCGGATCAGCTCGTGCCCGAACGAGTAGTGGACCTCGCCATCCCGCTCCTCCGCGACGATGACCCGGGCTGCCTCGGCGGCCTCGACGACGTCGATGAGGTGCCCACTGTCGGCGTCGACGATCTGCTCCAGGAGACCGAACGGGAACCCACGCCCGACGACCGCACCGGCCGCGAGGATCGCCCGGGCGTCGCCCCCCAGGCGCTCGAGGCGCCGTCCGACCACCAGTCGCACGCTCTCCGGCACATCGAGCTCGTCGACGTGGATGTCCGCGCGGAACTCTCCCCCCTCGAAGAGGGTGCCGTCTTCGGCTAGGTGGCGGAACACCTCCTCGACGAAGAACGGGTTGCCCTCGGTCTCGTCGAAGATGGCATCGACCACGACCGCGGGGGCGGTCTTGCCGGCCAGCGCCTCGATCATGGCGGCCACCGTGGCTCGGTCGAACCGGCGGACCGGAAGGCGCTCGACGAGCCGGTCTCGCGTCAGCCGCTCCAGCGCCACGGCGAGAGGCCGCGCAACGTCGAGCTCCACATCACGGTAGGTCCCCACACCCAGGACCCTCAGCTCCGGCGTCAACGCCGCCATGTGCTCGATGAGCAGCAGGGTCGACTCGTCGGCCCAATGGACATCGTCCATCACCATCAGCAGCGGAAAGCGGAACGAGCCCCGCGAGACGAACGACCCTACGGCGTTGAAGAAGTAGCGCTGCTGCTGCTCGGGCGGAAGGTCGAGAGGC
>JBKJSO010000239.1:0-4403 GCA_046595835.1 Acidimicrobiales bacterium
CTCTACCGGCTCGATGGCCCCGCCCCCCCGGCCGCCGTCGTCACCCGCCCCGAATGACCGAGCGCCGCCCTCCTGCCCGCAAGCGATCCCCCGCCTCGACGCAGCCGCGCGCGGCAGCGACGGCCAAGCGCTCCCCGAAGGCGCGGCCAGGTGGCTCGACGCCCAAGACGCCCGCCCGCAAGCGCAGCTTCCTCTGGCGCCGCCGGCGCGGCCTGTTCCTCGGCGGCCTCGCCAGCGTGGCTGCCCTCGGTGGCGTGGCGTCGATCGCCTTCAACATCGACCTGCCCCCGGCGGACGTGCTGCTCCAGACGTCGTTCGTGTGCTCGGCAGACGTCAAGGAGGCCTGCGGGCCCGACAACGCCATCGCCACCTTCAGCGCGGAGGAGGACCGGATCAACGTGCCGCTTGATGCGGTGCCCGACGTGCTGGTCCAGGCGGTGCTGGCCACCGAGGACCGGGCCTTCTTCCGCCACGGGGGCGTGGATCCCGCAGGCATCGCCCGCGCCCTCTACACCGACCTGCGGGGCACGAGCCGGGTGCGCCAAGGCGGCTCGACCATCACCCAGCAGTACGTGAAGAACGCCTACCTCACCTCCGAGCGCAGCATCACCCGCAAGATCAAGGAGGCGGTGCTGTCGGTGAAGCTGGAGCAGCACCTCGACAAGCGCCAGATCCTCGAGCGGTACCTCAACACGATCTACTTCGGGCGAGGGGCCTACGGCGTGGCGGCTGCGTCCCGCGCCTACTTCGGCAAGGACGTGCGCACGATCGGGGTGCCAGAGGCCTCCTACCTCGCCGGCCTCATCCGCTCGCCGGGCTCGGCTGATGCCCAGGACGACCCGAAGGAGGCCACGCGCCGTCGGGCCACGGTGCTGGGGGCCATGCGCCACGAGCGGTACATCACGGCCGCCGAGGCGGCCGAGGTGGGCGCCATGGGGTGGGACTACGTGGTCCCGCGGCGCGATCGGCGCAAGCTCCAGCTCCGCGATGACTGGAAGGGGATCGGCGCCGAGTACTTCATCGAAGCCGTGCGCATCGATATCGCCCAGCGCTACGGCGAGGACATGCTCTACGGCGGCGGGCTGCGCATCTACACCACGCTCGATCGCGCCATGCAGGAGGCCGCCTGGAGCGCCGTGACCACCACGCTCACGGCGCCCGATGATCCCGCCGCTGCCCTGGTGGCCGTCGACGAGTTCGGTCAGGTGAAGGCCATGGTGGGTGGCCGGGACATCGCCACTCAGCAGGTGAACCTGGCCCTCGGCAAGCAAGGTGGAGGCTCGGGTCGACAGGCGGGCTCGGCCTTCAAGCCCTTCGTGCTGGCTGACGCGATCCACCAGGGGATCTCCCTCAACTCGAAGTTCCAGGCCCCGGGCAAGCTCGTGCTCCCCAGAGCCAACGCCGGCAAGGACTGGAAGGTGCGCAACTACGGCGGCACCGAGCAGGGGGTGCTCGATCTCGTCGACGCCACCCGGGTGTCGTCGAACACGGCCTATGCGCAGCTCATGCTCGAGGTCGGCCCCGAGGCGGTGGTCGAGCTGGCCCGCAAGCTCGGCATCAGCGCAGAGCTGCCCGTCGTGAACTCACTGGTGCTGGGTACGGGCGAGGTGTCGGTGCTCGACATGGCGACCGGCTTCAGCACCTTCGCCAACCGCGGGGTCCACAACAAGCCCACCCTGATCCAGAAGATCGATCAGGTCGACGAGGGCGGCAAGGGCCTGAGCTCGGTCGAGCAGTTCACGCCGTCGGCCGACCGGGTGCTCACCGCCCAGGAGGCCGACCTCGTCACGTACTGCCTTCGCCAGGTGGTGACGGCGGGTACGGCCAAGGCGGCCGACATCGGCAAGCCTGTGGCCGGCAAGACGGGCACCACCCAGGACAACCGGGATGCGTGGTTCGTCGGCTACACCCCCAAGCTCACCGCCGCCGTGTGGATGGGCTATGCGGGCGCACCTGGGGCCGAGGTGCGCTTCATGGACGACGTGCATGGCCGGGCGGTGACGGGTGGCTCGTTCCCCGCGGAGATCTGGGCGAAGTTCATGCGCTCCGCGACGAACGGGGTCGCGGCGGGAAGCTTCAAGACCCCGACCTCGTTCCCGGGCCGCGAGCTCAACCCCAAGCTCGTGCTGCCGAGCTCGACCACGAGCTCGATCGCCGGCTCGGGGTCCAGCTCCAGCTCCACCTCCACGACCGGGGGCAGCGCCTCGACGACCGCGCCGTCCACCACGGTCCCACCCACCACCGCGCCGCCGACCACCGCCCCCACCACGACCTCCGCGGCGGGCGGCGGGACCGGACCCGGTCCCGTCAACTGATCGGCCGCTCAGCTCACCTCTGCGTGGGGGTAGTGGGTGCGGCACGGGTAGCACCAGCGCTCAACGTCGTCGAGGACCTCCACCTTCTCCTCGGTGTCCCAGGCCTCGGGCGTCACGTAGGCCCGGTGCACGCGCTGCACCTCCACCGCCTCCGTGCCGCAGCTGTCGCAGGTGCTGATCTCGTCCATCGAGGACAACGTAGCGACGCGGGCCAGGTTGGAGCGCGCCGCCGCCGACGCGTACCATGTGGTCTGCCGCTGGCAGCCACCCAGGCGCTGGACGGTAGGAGGTACAGAGATGCGCACGCAGCTCACCGCGCCCGTCATCCGCGCCCGCAAGGTCCGCGATGGCAGCGATCCGCTCGTGATGGTCACGGCCTATGACGCCCCGGCGGCGCGCATGGCTGACGAAGCCGGGGTCGACCTGATCCTCGTCGGCGACTCCGTCGCCATGGTGGTGCTCGGGTACGACGACACGCTCCAGGTCACCGTCGACGACCTCGCCCACCACACCGCCGCGGTGGCCCGCGGCCTCGCCTCGTCCGCCCCGGACTGCGAGGCGAAGAAGCCGCTGATCGTCGCTGATCTGCCGTGGATGAGCTACCACACGACCCCGGTCGACACCGTGCGCAACGCGGCCCAGCTCGTGCGGGCCGGGGCGCAGGCCGTGAAGCTGGAGGGCGGTCGCAAGCGGCTTCCCATGATCGAGGCGATCCTCGACGCGGAGATGCCGGTGATGGGCCACCTCGGCCTCACCCCGCAGTCGGTGCACGCCATGGGCGGCTTCAAGGTGCAGGGCCGTGAGCACCGTGCGGCGCTGGAGCTGGTGGCCGACGCCAAGTCCCTCGCGGCGGCCGGCTGCTTCGCCATCGTGCTCGAAGGTGTGCCCGACGAGGTGGCCCGCATGATCACCGACGCTGTCGACGTGCCCACCATCGGCATCGGGGCGGGCCCCGGCTGCGATGGGCAGGTGCTCGTGTACCACGACGTGCTCGGCATCGAAGACCGCCTGCTCCCGAAGTTCGTGCGCCGCTACGCCGACCTCAAGACGGCCGGCGTCTCTGCGCTGGCCGCCTATGCCGACGATGTCCGCAGCGGGGCGTTCCCGGCTCCCGCGGAGAGCTACCACCTCGCGGCCGACGTCGCCGAGACGCTGGGCCTCTACGGCATGGCCCCCGTCGGCGCCTGACGATCCGAGGCGTGCGTCCGCGGCGGTGGCAGGGGCGGGTCCGAGCCCCAGCCCCCGTCGTGGCACGATGACGGCGTGAGCTTCGACGAGCGCCACATCCGCCGACTGCTCTGGGTGGCGCTGGGCGTGACCGCGCTGGGGGTCTGGGCCTTCGTGCTCAGCGGCGCCGACCAGCCCGCCGACCCCTTCGTCACGCCGGCCGGTTCGTCGCTGCCGGCGGGGGTGGCGCCTCCGGGGGACCCGACGCGCGTGCCCCTCGAGGGCTTCGACGAGATCGCCATCACGGTGGCGCCTCCGGGAGGCGGTGACCTCGCGGCGTGGTGCCTGCTGGCTGCGCTCACCGCCAACCAGCGCGCCCGCGGCCTCATGCAGGTCACCGACCTGCAGCGCTACGCCGGCATGGCCTTCGTCTACGACAACGACGTCACGAACGCGTTCTACATGCGCAACACCCCCACACCGCTGTCGATCGCCTGGATCGACGGCGCAGGTCACGTCGTGTCGACGGTGGACATGGCGCCCTGCGAGGACCGTGAGGGCTGTCCCACCTACCCGCCGGGCGGCGCTTACCGCACGGCCATCGAGGTGTTCCAGGGTGGCTTGGGCCCGCTCGGGATCGTCGATGGCGCCACCATCACCGTGGGCGGCGCCTGCGCGGCGCGGGCGTAGCCCAGGGGGAGTGTCTCACCCGGTCGGTAGGTTCGGATGTGTGCAGCAACCCCGCCCACCGCTACGATCCCCCGGCCAACTACAAGCCCCTTGCCCCCAGATCGGGGGCCCCGGCCTCGCCGGGTCCAGGAGGAGGATGATGCCCCATGCGGGCTTATGAGCTGATGGTCATCTTCGATTCGGGTCTCGACGACCTCGCGATCGATGAACAGGTCAAGTCGGTGGTGGGCC
>JBKJSO010000240.1:0-5320 GCA_046595835.1 Acidimicrobiales bacterium
CTTGGGTGGGGTTGGTCGGCGGTGCCGGAACCGGGTTGGGTTGGCGGCGTAGGCGGCGTCGAGGGTGCGGGCCCGCTCGGCCCGGATCTCGGCCGCGGTCCCGTAGTGGACCGACGCCGGGGTGTGCAGCCCGATGCCGGAGTGGCGGTGCTCGTGGTTGTAGTAGGCGAAGAACGTCTCGCAGAAGGCCCGGGCGTCGTGGATCGACCCGAAGTTGGTGGGGAACGCGGGCGCGTACTTCAACGTTTTGAACGCGGCTTCGCTGTAGGGGTTGTCGTTCGACACGTGCGGGCGGCTGTGGGAGCGGGCGACGCCGAGGTCGACGAGGAGCTGGCTGACTGGCTTGGAGGTCATCGAGGTGCCGCGGTCGGCGTGGAGGGTGAGCTGGTCGCGCCCGACGCCTTGGGCGGTGATGGCGCGGTCAATGAAGTCGGCTGCGAGTTCGCCGGTCTCGGCGGGGGCGACGATCCAGTCGATGACGTAGCGGGAGTAGATGTCGATGATGACGAACAGCTCGTAGTAGACGCCCCGGGTCGGGCCCCGCAGCTTGGTGATGTCCCAGGACCACACCTGGTTCGGTGCGGTGGCCATGAGCTCGGGCTTGATCAACGCGGGCCGGCGGGCTTGGGCTCGCCGTTCGCGGACTTGGTGCTGGGCGCGTAGGAGCCGGTACATCGTCGAGATCGACCCGAGGTAGATGCCTTCGTCGAGGAGCGTGGCCCAGATCTGGGCGGGGGCCTGGTCACAGAACCGTTCCGAGTTGAGCGTCTCGAGGATCACTGCTTCCTCGGTTGGTTGGAGGGCCCGGTGGGACCGGGGTCGGGGTTCGGGTGGCCCGTGTAGCGGGGCACGGCGCCGCCGGTAGTGCGAGGCTCGCGAGCAGCCCAGCACCGTGCAGGCCCGGCGCCGTCGGATGCCCGCGGCGACGAGTTCGTCGATGGCGGTGTCGATGATGTGGTTCACGCGGTGTCGTCGGGGTTCGCGCTCTTCGAGATCTCCTCCAAGAGCGCGTGCACTTTTCCCTGGACTCCGATGATGACCTCGGCCTGCGCGAGCTTCGAGCGGAGCCGTTCGTTCTCGGCGCGGAGCTTGGCCAGCTCGGACAGGGACGGGCCGCCGCGACCGCCGTCGGTTCGGCCCACTGCTGCTTTGAGGAGGCCTTGGCGGTGTTGGCGGCGCCAGTCGGTGATCAGGCTCGAGTAGAGCCCTTCGCGGCGCATGATCGCGCCTTTCTCGCCGGTCTCGGAACAGGCGTCGTACTCGGCGAGGATCGACAGCTTGTACTCGGCGGTGAAGACGCGCCGCACCGGGTTGTGGTGCGGTCGTTCCTGCCCGTCGGTACCGGTGCCGTCGTCCACATGCCAAGTATCGGCCTTGTAGATCGCTCGTTGGTTCTTACCCATGATGGAACACACCCTTCTTGCCCTCGATGCTCAGAACAGGGATGAAGAAGGTGTCTCACTCCTCACGGACACAGAGGGGGGGCTGCGGATGATGTGCCTGACCGGCGCTCAGCAAGCGCGATGGGTGACCGACCGCACCACTTGGTCCCGCCCTCGTCGCTTGGCCTCGTTGAGCGCGAGATCAGCGCGGGTGGTGAGGTCCTCCGGCGTGTCGCCGGGTTCGAGGCACGCAAGCCCACACGACACCCTTGGACCCCCAGCCCCGCCTCGGATCCGCTCGAGCAGCTCGTGGCCGTCGTCGCTGTCACACGCAGGCAGGATCAGCCCGAACTCATCTCCACCGAGGCGGGCGAGGACGTCGCCTGACCGCATGAGCTTCTGCCACGCGTCCGCCGCGGTTGTGATGGCTTGGTCCCCAGCCGCGTGCCCGAGGTCGTCGTTGATCTTCTTGAGGCCGTCGAGGTCGAGCATGGCGATGGTGAGCGGGGTGCCGTGACGCGTGGCGCGGCCGAGCTCGCGGGACAGCGCATCCTCCCACGCTCGCCGGTTGGCGAGTCCGGTCAGAGGATCGGTGACGGCCAGCGCCCGCAAGCGGCGGACGAGCACCATCACGACCATCCCGGTCATGGCGCTGGTTCCGGTCGTGACGAGCCACACGGGACCGGCGGCAGAGCTGTGCGTGACGGTGAGGGTGGTGAGGAAGGCTCCGGAGGACAACCCGAGGTGGGCCCCCGCGGCCAAGGGGGTGAAGAAGTAGAAGGCATACAGCGACACCCACACGAAGTACGGCGAGTAGATGGCGTGGGCGGACCCGCCGCCGAAGTACACCGCGGTGCTGATGCAGCCGGTCCCCAGCACGAGGAACACGTGGAGGGCACCGCGCGGGAGCCGGGGACCCTGGAACCACAGCCCGAGGCCGGCCAGGACGGCCGTCACCGCCGGTACGCAGATGCCCACCGCGTTGAGCCCAGACCAGTACGGGAACAGCAGCGTGGCGAGTGAGAGCGAGCCGCCAGCCATGAACAGCACCGCCAAGGCGCGTGCCATCTCCCGCTGAGCCACCGCCCGGTTGGCAGTTCGCCGTGATCGGCTGAGCTCAGCCCGTCGGGGATCGACATCGCCACGCCGTCGCACGATCGGTTCGAGGATGCCGCGCTCGTGGAAGCCCCCCGGGGTCATGCTCCATCATCGGCAGGGGACTCGTCCTGCTGAAGTCGACCAGAACCGGCCCGCCGTGACCGCCCCACCGCTCAGTCGCTGCGGTCGCCTCGATTGGCCCGAGCGAGGTCTCGGGCGGCGTCGCGCTCGGCGATGACCTGGCGCTTGTCGTGGGTGCGGCGGCTCTTGGCGAGGCCGAGCTCGATCTTGGCCCTGCCCTCCTTGAAGTAGATCGACAGCGGGATGAGCGACAGGTGCTCCGGTTCGACGCGCGCCTTCAGGCGCAGGATCTCGTGGCGGTGCAGGAGCAGCTTGCGCTTCTGGTCCGGATCGTGGCCGGTGTGGGACTGGGAGAAGAGCCACGGCGCGATGTGCAGCTGGTGCAGCCAGATCTCGTTGCCGTCGATCCGGGCGAAGGCGTCGGTGATCTGGACCTTGGCATCCCGGAGCGACTTGACCTCGCTACCGCGCAGCACGATGCCCGCCTCGACGGTGTCGAGGATGTCGTAGTTGCGGCGAGCTTGTCGGTTGCTCGCGATCGGCTTGGTCCCGGTCGGCTTCATGGGGTCGCTCAGGCTACCGGTCGGGTCGGCTGGCGATCCGCCGATACCCTGCCGGCGTGCTGCAGCTCACGCGCCAGACGTGGTCCGAGATGGTCGGTCACGCCTACGACGGCCTCCCCGACGAAGCGTGCGGGCTCCTCGCGGGCCCACTGGGGACCGGCCGCTGCACCGCCTTCTACGCGTGTCGCAACGCGGCTGGGTCGAGTCGCGTGTACACCGTCGACCCGAAGGACCACCTGCGGGCCGACCGCGACGCAGAGTCCCGTGGTCTGGAGATCACGGGCGTGATGCACTCGCACACCCACACCGAGGCCTACCCCTCACCGACGGACGTGGCGCAGGCGCCCGACCCGGGCTGGCACTACGTGATCGTGTCGCTGCGGGCCGAAGCGCCCACGCTGCGGTCGTACCGAATCGTCGACGAGGAGATCGTCGAGGAGTCCGTCGACCTCATCGGGGGATAGGTCGCGACGCCTGGGGGTGGTGTCGGGGGCCTGGGCACGTAGAATCCTGAGCGAAGAAGTCGACTTTCCCTCCGGAGCACCCGTGGCCGTGTACGAATCAGCCCTCGACCTCATCGGCAACACGCCGATCGTCGACATCTCGCAGCTGAGCCCCAACCCGAACGTCCGCATCCTCGCCAAGCTCGAGGGGCAGAACCCGGGCGGCTCGGTGAAGGACCGCGCCGGCAAGCAGATGATCATCGACGCGGAGAAGGACGGCATCCTCACCCCGGGCTCGGGCCAGGTGATCCTCGAGTCGTCCTCAGGCAACACCGGCATCGCGCTCGCCATGATCAGCCGCATCCGGGGCTACACGCTCAAGGTCGTGCTGCCCGACAACGTGTCCACCGAGCGTCGCCAGCTGCTCGAGTCGTGGGGCGCCGAGATCATCGACAGCCCCGGCTCGGAGGGCTCCAACGGGGCGATGCGCCGGGCGATGGCCCTGGCCGACGAGCACACCGACTGGTGGTTCCCGTTCCAGTACGGCAACCCGTCGAACCCGAAGGCGCACTACGAGGGCACCGGCCCCGAGATCTGGCACGACGTCCCCGAGATCACCCACTTCATCGCCGGTCTCGGCACCGCGGGCACGCTCATGGGCGTCGGCACGTTCCTCAAGGAGCAGAACCCCGACGTGCAGCTCTGGGCCATCGAGCCGCCGGCCGGCGAGATGGTCGACGGCCTGAAGAACTTCGACGAGGGCTTCGTCCCCCCGGTCTTCGAGGACAACGACGGCTATGACCTGCTCGATCGTCGCCTGATCGTCCGCCCGCGCGAGTCGATCGTGTGGACGCGACGCCTGGCCGACGTCGGGATCTTTGCCGGCATCTCCTCCGGCGCCATCCTCGCCGGCGCAGTCAAGGCGGCCGGGCTCATCGAGGAGGGCACGATCGTCATGATCGTGTGCGACGGCGGCTGGAAGTACCTCTCCGCCGGGGTGTGGACCGACGACATCGACGAGGTCGAGGCCCGGGCCAAGGCCACCATCTACTTCTAGTCAGTCGAGCAGGGCCTGCACGTTCTCCGGGGGACGGCCGACCACGGCGCGCCCGTCGCCGGTGACGAGGATCGGCCGTTCGATCAGGATGGGGTTGGCCACCATCACCTCGATCCACGACGCGCGTTTGTGCGGCAGGTCCTTCAGGCGGAGCTCCCTGGCGACGTCCTCGCCCATGCGGGCGAGCTCCCACGGCCCCATCCCCAGTGCGCTGAGCACGGCGTCGAGCTCAGCGGGCGTCGGGGGCTCGTCCAGATAGCGCTTCTCGTCGAACACCACCCCGGCCTCCTCGAGGATCTCCTTCGCGCCACGGCTCTTCGAGCACCGTTGGTTGTGCCACAGGGTGAGGTCGGCCATGGAGCGATCGTAGGGCGCCGCGTCGTACCCTCGACGCGTGGACGACCGGCCGATCGGCATGTTCGACAGCGGCTTCGGCGGGCTCACGGTGGCCCGGGCCCTCATCGACCTGCTGCCCGCGGAGCACCTCGTCTACGTCGGCGACACCGGGCGCTACCCCTACGGCCCCCGCCCGCTCGATGAGGTGCGCGGCTTCGCGGAGCAGATCACCGACCTGCTCGTGCGCGAGCACGACGTGAAGCTCGTCGTCGTCGCGTGCAACACCGCGGCCGCCACCGGGCTCGACCAGCTGCAGTCCCGGGTCGACGTGCCCATCGTCGGGGTGATCGACCCGGGCGT
>JBKJSO010000351.1:0-12961 GCA_046595835.1 Acidimicrobiales bacterium
GGGGTCGGCACCGGTGAGGAGCATCACCAGCGCCACCGTGTCGCGCATCTCGGTGAGCATCCCGATCTTGCCCTTGAAGGCGGGATCGAACAGGTCGTTCACGCTCTTGAGCTCGCGCCCTGTGATCGAGACGTTGTAGGCGAGCCCCGTCATGCCCGACTGGTACGGCAGGGTGAACTTCCCCGTGGGGTCCCACTTGGGCTTCTGCAGGCTCGGCACCAAATTCTTGGCGTTGGGGATCTTGTCGAGCGGGATCTCCTGCACCCACCCAAGCGTGATGAGGCGGCCGGCCAACCACGACGTGGGGGCGATGATGTCCGGCCCGATCGAGCGGCCGGCCGCGAGGTCGGCTTGGAACTTGGCGAACTCCTCGTTGTTGTCCGCGAAGTCCTCCGTGTACTTGAAGTCGATGCCCGACTCCTTCTTGAACAGGCCGACGGTCTCGTCGTCCATGTAGCCCGGCCAGTTCTTGAACCACAGGGCCTTGGACGCACCGCCCCCCGCGCTCGTCTTGTCGCTGCTGCCGCAGGCGGCGAGCAGGGCCGGACCCGCCACCCCGACGCTGGCGAGGGCCGCCATGCGGCCGAGGAACTGCCGGCGACCGAAGGGGGCGCCGACCTGCGTGGAAGTGGTGGCGCCAGTAGTGGGGTTGGACGGGGTCATCGGGAGTCTCCAGTGGTCTCGTGATCGAGTAGGTCGAGCGGATCGGGCAGCGCGGGACTGTGGCCGGCGTCGGCCGGCACGAGGTACGCGCACTCGCGCTCCCACGTGGCCCAGGCCGGATCGCCGGGGCGCAGGCCGTCCAGGGCTCGGTCGTCGGCAACGTGGGCCACGACGCCCGACCCGTCAGCCGCGCTGAGGGCCACGTGCACCGTGGCGCCACGGAAGATGACCTCCTGCACGGTGGCCGGGATGCCGACGCTGCCGTCCTCGGGGGTCTGGCGGGCGATTCGCACCTTCTCCGGACGCACCATCACGAGCACCGAGCCCGTGGTCGACGCGAGGTCGGGGACCGCCACGGATCCGCCGGCCAGGGCCACGATGGCCAGCCCGGCGTCGCGCCGCTCGATGGTGCCCTTGAGCAGGTTGGCCTCGCCGATGAAGCCCGCCACGAACGGGGTGCTCGGTCGGTGGTAGATCTCCGCCGGCGACCCGATCTGCTCCACCCAGCCGTCGCTCATCACCGCGATGTGATCGCTCATGGTGAGCGCCTCTTGCTGATCGTGGGTGACGAACACGAACGTGACCGCGGTGTCGCGCTGGATGCGCTTGAGCTCGAGCTGCATGGCCTGGCGGAGCTTGAGGTCGAGGGCTGCAAGGGGTTCATCGAGCAGCAGCGCCGATGGCTTGTTCACGAGGGCCCGGGCCAGGGCCACGCGCTGCTGCTGCCCGCCGGAGAGCTGGGCCGGCATCCGACGCGTGAAGTCGCCCATCCGCACGATCTCGAGCATCTCGCCGACGCGGGTGGTCACCTCCGCCTTGGCGACCTTGCGGCTCCGCAGCCCGAAGGCCACGTTGTCGAACACCGACCTGTGGGGGAACAGCGCGTACTGCTGGAACACCGTGTTCACGTTCCGCCGGTACGGGGGCGTGCGCGACACGTCGTGGCCGTCGAGCAGGATCCGGCCCGAGCTGGGCGCCTCGAAGCCGGCGATCATGCGCAAGGTGGTGGTCTTGCCGCAGCCCGACGGGCCGAGCATCGAGAAGAACTCCCCACGGCCGATCCCGAAGCTGGCGTCGTGCACGGCCACGAAGTCCGCGAAGCGCTTCGTGACGGCGTCGAGCACGATGACATCACCGGCGTCCGCGGGGCGCACCGATGCCACAGCCTGCTCGATCACCCGTGCCATCGCCTCCCCCGTACCGAGCCACGTCCAACGAATTCACTTGTGTGACTGACAGATGGTAACCGAATCCGTTGTAGAAGCCGGCTGTAGCAACCGATCTGTCGTCGATCTGTCGGGAACACCGCTAGCATCCCACGCCGTGACGGCCCCGCTCAGCGCGCGCTACGCCGCCGCGGTGCTGTGGCAGGACACAGCCACCGCGCACCCGGTCGAGGCGTCGCCCCTACCCCCTCGGGCCGACGCAGTGGTGGTCGGGGGCGGCTACTGCGGGCTGGCGGCCGCCGTCGAGCTGGCCCGCCGCGGGCGCGAGGTGGTGGTCGTCGACGCCCACGACCTCGGCTGGGGCGCCAGCACGCGCAACGGCGGCATGGTGCTCCCCGAGCTGAAGGCCGGTCCGGGCACGCTGGAGGCCACCTACGGCGAGCTCGGCACGCGGCTCCACGCCGCGGTGGAGGAGGCCTTCGACTTCGTCGAGACCACCATCGCATCCGAGCACATCGACTGCGCCTACGAGCGCTGCGGCCAGCTGTACCTGTCGCACACCGATGGTTCGGCCCACCACCTCGACGCCCTGGCCGAGGAGCTCAGCTCGTTCGGGAGCCCGGCCCACGTCGTGCGCGGCGACGCCCTGCGCGCCGAGATCAGCTCCCCGCTGTTCGCGGCGGGCCTCGTCGTCGAGCGCAGCGGGGGCTTGCATCCCGCTCGCTTCCACGCGGGACTCACCCGGATGGCGGTCGACGCCGGCGCGTCGCTGCACGCCCACACTGCGGCCACCTCCGTGGCGGCCCACGGCGACCGATGGAAGGTCACCACCTCCCGCGGCGTGATCGACACCGCGGCCGTGCTCGTGGCCACCAACGCCTATGCCGACGCGCTCGTGCCGGCGCTGCGCCGGCGGGTGCTGCCGATGGGGTCGTTCATCATCGCCACCGAGCCGCTCGAGCCGAGCCTCGCCGCCGCGGTGCTCCCCACCGGGCGGATGGTCTTCAACGACCGCAACCTGCTCTGGTACTGGCGCCTCGACCCCGAGGGCCGCATCTTGTTCGGCGGCCGCAAGCGCCTCGGCACGGTGGCGCTCGACGAGGCGCGCGACTTCCTCCATCGCTCCCTGCTCGAGGTGCATCCCCAGCTGGCCGGCGTACGGGTGGAGCGGGCGTGGGGCGGCAACGTGGCCCTCACGCTCGACCGGCTCCCCCACTGCGGGCGCATCGATGGCCTCTGGTACGCCACCGGCTGCAACGGCTCGGGGGTGGCCACCAACACGTGGCTCGGTCACCGGATGGGCGCGGCGATCTGCGGCGCGCCCATCCCTCCGTTCGCAGAGCTCCCGCATCGGGCCATCCCCTTTCACCGGTTCCGACGGGCCTGGCTGCCCGCGGTGTCGGCCTGGTACCGGGCACGGGACAGGCGGCACTGATGAAGATGCTGGTGGTAGGCAGCGGTGGCGTGGGTCAGCCCTCGCGATGAGACGAGCGAGTCGTGAGGCACCAATGAGGTGACTGGTGGTCATCTCGCCTCGGCGACGGGGTCGGCGAGGATGACGGGCGCCGGGCCGACCCGTGCGGGTGGGATGGGAACGACCACGACGAAGCGCCGTGCGATCCGCTTGGCCAGCCCCACGATCCCGAAGGGCGCCACGAACATCAGCAGGATCAACAAGATCGCGAACACGAGGGTGGCCAGGTTCGGGCGACCCTTGAGGAAGTCGTGGAACGAGCCGGGAAGCCACGTCTTGTCCGGGAAGGCGCGGGTGAACTGGTCGACGCGGTAGTACACGAAGGCACCAACGATGGGTCCGAGCAGGCTGCCACTCCCGCCGATCACCATGATCACGAGAAACAAGATGGCACCGAGGATCGTGAAGTTGAGGTTGTCGGGGGAGGCCTGGGTCTGGCGCAGGGCGAAGGTGCACCCCGCCAACCCGGCGAGCGCGGCCGACAGGCCGAACACGATCGTCTTCGTCACGGCGACGTGCACCCCCATCACCGCGGCTGCCGTGGTGTTGTCGCGCACCGCCACCATCGACCGGCCGACCCGGCTCTTCACGAGGTTGCGGACCAGGACGTAGCCGACCACGAGGCACACGAGGGACAGCCAGTACATCCACTCGGCCCGCCCCTGGCGGCCCGACTGCAGGCCGGTCCACGAGGGCGCGTCGTACTGCAGTCCGCCGATGCCCTGCGATCCGCCGGTGAGGTTGTCGAACTTGCGCACGAGCGCCGGGAAGATCTGCGCGAGAGCGAGGGTGACCAGCGCCAGGTAGAGGCCCCTGAGGCGCAGCGCGGGAACACCCACCATCACCCCCACCACGAAGCACACCACCGCGGCCACCGGGTACGTCCAGCCCGGTGACCAACCATGATCGGCCACGAGGATCGCCAGCGTGTACGCGCCGATCCCGAAGAAGGCGGAGTGGCCGATGGAGATCTGACCGGTGAAGCCGATCAGCAGGTTGAGCGACACGGCCGCCAAGGCGAACACGGCGATGTCGGTGAGCTCGCCGTACTGGCTGGGCGTGAGGGTGCGGACCGCCGGCGAGAGCGCCACGTAGGCCACCAGCAAGGCGCCGGCGATGCGCAGCGCCCAGTGGGGCGCGCTGCCCTGCACGAGTCGGATCGGCATCAGACGCGCTCCACCCGTTGCGACCCGAACAGACCCGACGGCTTGATGAGCAGCACCACGAGGATCACCACGAGGCTCACCACCCCCTTGAGCTCCTGGCCCACGACATCGGGCTGGTAGCCGGCCACCATGTTCTCGAACACCCCGAGGACGATCCCGCCGAACACCGCGCCGAAGAGGCTGTCGTAGCCGCCGAGGGTGGCCGCCGCGGTGGCCGCGAAGAAGATCGTGAACATCATCGACGAGTCGACGTTGCCCCGCAGCGAGGCCACCATCGCACCCCCGATCGCCCCGACCGCCGCGGCGAGCCCCCAGGACACCGCCAGCACCTGACCGGTCGGGATCCCCACCAACGGGGACGACTCTGGGTTGCTGGCCACCGCCCGCATCGCCAGCCCGAACCGCGTGCGCTGGAAGAGCAGGTAGAGGACCCCTGCGGTGAAGGCGAGCACCACGAGCACCCCGATGTTCTGCTCCCGCCACTCGGCTCCGCCGATGCGCACGAAGTCGCTCGCCTTGTTCGGGAAGAGCGGTTCGAAGGCTTCGGGGATCGTCACCTTCCACGCGAACGGCGCAAGCGCGTTCAGCCCCAGGAACAGCCCGATGGCGGCCACCACCACCGCGAACGGGCTCTTGTGGCCGATGGGACGGATGATGAAGCGCTCGATGCCCATGGCCACGACGAATGCGGTGACCGCGGAGACCGCCACGGCGAGCCACGGCGAGAGGCCCATGTCCGCGTACCACCAGGCCAGAAAGGCGCTGATCATCGCCATCTCGCCCTGGGCGAAGTTCAGGTGGCCGGACCCGCGGTAGATGATCACCAGGCCGAGGGCGAGGAGCGCGTAGATCGAGCCCTGCGAGAGCCCGTCGAAGAAGTACTGGAGGAACCGTTCCACGCTGGTGTCGTGCCTCCTAGTAACCGAGGTACGCCTTGCGGATGGCGTCGTCGTTGCGGATGGTGTCGGCGTCGCCAGAGGCGACGATCGTGCCGGTCTCGAGCAGGTAGGCGCGGTGGGCGATCTCCATGGCGAGGTTCGCGTTCTGCTCGACGAGGAGCACCGAGATGCCCTCCTCGCTGTTGAGCCGACCGAGGATGCCGAACAGCTCCTGCACGATGATCGGCGCCAGCCCGAGGCTGGGCTCGTCGCACAGGAGGAGCCGCGGCCGGCTCATCAGCGCTCGGGCGACGGCAAGCATCTGCTGCTCGCCGCCCGAGAGCGTGCCGGCCCGCTGGGTGCGGCGCTGGACCAGGCGCGGGAACACCTCGTACCAGCGATCGATGTCGGCGCCGACGCCGTCGTCCTTGCGCGTGTAGGCGCCAGCACGCAGGTTGTCCTCGACGGTGAGGTCAGTGAACGTGCCCCGTCCCTGGGGCACCTGGGCCACACCGGCCCGCACGATGGCCTCTGGGCTGGTGCGGGTGATGTCGTCGCCGTCCAACCGCACCGAGCCGCGCCGCGCGATGGTGCCGGAGACGGCACGCATCATCGTGGTCTTGCCGGCCCCGTTGGCGCCGAGCACCACCACCACCTCACCCACCCCTACCGTGAGGTCGATGCCGTGCAGCACCTCCACCGGTCCGTAGCCGGCGTGCAGGCCGCGCACCTCGAGGAGCGGCGGGCGCTCGATCGGCTCGGTCATCCGGTCCCCAGGTAGGCCTGGATCACCGCGGGGTCGCTCTGGACCTGCTTCGGGGTGCCGGCGGCGATCTTGCGGCCGAAGTCCATCGCCACGACGTGGTCCGAGATCCCCATCACCAGCGCCATGTGGTGCTCGACCAACAGCACGGTGAGCCCGAACTCGTCGCGCACGTGCTTGATCGTGTCGCCCAGCTCGTCGACCTCGCCGTGGGTGAGGCCCGATGCCGGCTCGTCGAGGAGCAGGAAGCGGGGCTCGGCGGCCAGCGCCCGAGCTAGCTCGAGGCGCTTGAGCGTGCCGAAGGGAAGACCGGCCGCCGGACGAAAGGCGTGCTCGGCCAGGCCCAGCTGCTCGAGGAGCCCGTAGGCCCGTGCCCGGGTGGCCCGCTCCTCCCCCCGAGGGGGCAGCCGGAGCGCCGCCCGCACGAAGCCCACCGACCCGCGGCAGTGGGCGCCGACCATCACGTTCTCGAGCAGCGTCATCGAGGGGAACAGCGCCAGGTTCTGGAAGGTGCGCGCGATGCCGACCTCGGCGATCTCATGGGCGGCAAGGTCGAGCAGATCCCGCCCATCGAAGACGAGCGAGCCCCCGCTGGGCTGGTAGATCCGACTGACCACGTTGAAGCACGTGGTCTTGCCGGCGCCGTTGGGACCGATCAGGCCGCAGATCTGGCCCTCGGCGATCCCGAACGACAGACCGTCGAGCGCGACGACGCCCCCGAAGCGCACGGTGACGTCGCGCACGTCGAGCAGCGGCGCCCCGTTCGGCGCCGGGTCATCGAGGATCGCTCCCTCTTCCTGCTGCACCGGCGTGATCGCCTGCCCTCCGGATCGTCGGGTCGCTGGTCGTGCTCGTCAGGGCAGCTTGGTCTTCCCCTCGAAGCTCGTGACGAGCGGGCCGATGTCGGTGTAGGTCTTGGTGTCGGCGTGGAACTGCACGACCTGCATCGACTCGAGGCCGTAGGCGTCGTTGGCGCCATCGGTCCTGAAGTTGATGCCGTCACGCGCCAGCTGGAAGTGGTAGTCGAGCGCCCGGGCCGCGTTGAGGATCGACGCTCGGGTCAGGCCGTCCTTCGACTTGGCGGCCGCCTTGAGGACCTCGACGGTCAGCTCACCTGAGGTCCAGCCGGCGCCAGCGGTGGCGAAGTCGCCGTCCGCCTTGAAGCCGAGGTCGGTCATCGCCTTGCGGTAGGCGGCGATGGCTGGGTCCGCCGCGTTGGCCGGGTCGTTGGAATCCTTGCCCGTGACGATCGTGAAGATGCCCTCAGCGGCGCTACCCGAGATGGCGAGGATGAGCGTGCTGGCACAGGTGGAGGTGATGTAGATGCGCGGCTGCCAACCGGGGTTGGCGGCCTTGGCGTTGGCCACCTCCTTGAGGAAGGAGATGCACTGCGCGCCGAGCGGGACCGCGAGCAGCACGTCGGGCGCCTTGCTGGCGATGGCGTTGACCTGGGCGGTCGGCGGATTCGAGTCGGCGTTCTCGATCGTCTGCTCGTCGACGATCTCGATGCCGGCACCCTTGGCCAGCCCCGTGAAGGCCTTCTGGTACGCGTCACCGAACTCGCTGTTCACATGGAACACCGCAGCCGTGGCGCCGTCGGGGAACTCCCGCTTGATGTCGGCCGCGTAGATCGCCGTCTCTGTGTTGTACGGCGGGAGACCACCGAGGGTCCACGGGTAGTTCGCCACGTCGCCCCAGATCGGTGCGCCCGTGTTGGCGAACAGCTGCGGGTAGCACTCCTCGTTGAGCAGGTCGCGCACCGCCTGGTTGTTGGCGGTGCCGATCATGCCAGCGAAGATGTTCACCTTCGTGGAGTCGATGAGCTTCTCCACCGCTGGGGTGGTGAGGTTGGAGTTGAACTGGTCGTCTTCGACCGTGAGCTCGAGCTTGATGCCGGGGACCAGGTTCTTGGCGTTGGCATAGGCGATGTAGTCCTTCATGCCCTCCGCCACCGGAGCGAAGGCCGCCGCGGCAGCGCCGCCTGACAGCGGCATCGTGGTGCCGATCTTGACTGTGCCGGTGATGGGGGCTGTTGCGTCATCGGGGCACTTGCTCGTATCGACGGCGAAGGCACCGCTCGTGCCGCCACCCCCATCAGAGGCCGTGGTGGTGGTCTTGGCCGTGGACGAATCGCTCCCGCCGCACGCCTGCGCCAGGAGCGCTCCGACGATGGCGATGGCGACAAGCCCTGTTCGGCGTGCTCGGCTCACGTGCTCCCCCTGAATGGTGCGACCTGGTTCTGCGTCTGGGTGCGTCGATGAGGTGCGCCGCCCCGCGACGTCCCCGTGACGAACGTCACCCTAGAGCGATCGATCTGCGGGCGCTCAGGATCCTGGTCGAGGCTCAGCGAGGCGGCCGGGCGCCGAAGGTGCCGCCCTCAACGATGGTCTTGCTCATCGGACGGACCAGGGTCCGCAGCTCGTCACAGCCGTCGGGCCCCAACGCCTCCCACGGTGCCAGCGCCAGCGCGTCGGTGCGGTCCTCGATGCGCTGGCGCAGCTCCGCACCGGCCGGCGTGAACGCGCCGTCGGCGTCGACCAGCCCCCGCTCGTCGAGCCCTCGGATGGCGGCTTGCCAAGCCTCGTCGGACCACCCGCGCGTGGTCTGCAGGGCAGCTCGGGGCACCTCGCCGGACGCTGCGTGGAAGATGAGGGCGTCGATGCCGCTGAGGCGAGCGTCGACCAGTGCGACCAGGTGACCGTCGCCCCGGAACTCGCGCAGCAGGGAGATGGCATGCCACAGCACGAGGTGCGCCGCTTCGGGCCAGGGCAGGCTCGACTGGCCCGCGAACAGGGCTCGCCCCTCAGGTGAGCATGCCGCCGCAGCCACCCGCGCCAACTCGGCGGCCCGGGCCACCTCTGGCCCGTCGGCCCCGTCGCCAAGCGCCCGACGCAGCGCGGCGTCGGCGGCGCCGAGCCGGGCCACCACGAGCTGCTGCGGGGTGGCCACGTCCCAGGCACGCGGGATCGCCTGGCGCACGAGGTCGGGGTTGAAGTTGTAGAAGGTGGCGATCACCACCTCGGCCGGCGCCGCGCCCATGGCGGCGGCCCGCGAGGCGAAGTAGCCGTCGAAGCCCATCACGCCGAGCGCCTCGTAGGCTGCTGCCGCCTCCGGGGCGAAGTAGATCATCCCATGGTACGGCTCGAGGGTCCGCCACATCTTGCGCGCCATCACCGGTTCCATGGCGCAGCAACCTAAACCCACGCCATCGGTGGAGCGATTCGTTCAGACAGCGGCCATGCGGCTCGACGGATCGCGCCAAATGGTGGAGATTGCGGCGCGACCCGGTACTGTTCCTCCGACGTCAGCACCCGCTGACGGGCCGTGTCGAGCTGTGGCTTGAGACTGCCACCCACGGAGCAGCCACATACCGCTGCGCTCGACACGAACCGGCCACCTGCCGGATCCCTGCTCGAGCACGCGCGTGTCCGCCCCCTCGATGCAGGAGAGAACCCCCGAGATGCCCCCCACCTTCGCCGACCTCGGCGTCCCCGCCCGCCTGTGCGCCCGCCTCGAAGAGCTCGGCATCGTCGAGCCCTTCCCCGTGCAGGCCGCCACCCTCCCCGATGCCCTCGCCGGCCGCGACGTCTGCGGCAAGGCCCCCACAGGGTCCGGCAAGACGATCGCCTTCGGCCTGCCGCTCCTCGCCCGCATCGAGAAGGCCAACCCCCGCCGCCCGAGGGGCCTCGTGCTCGTGCCCACCCGTGAGCTCGCCTCGCAGGTGCAGAACCAGCTCGAAGCCCTGTGCTGGGGCACCAAGACCGAGGTGCTCGCCGTGTACGGCGGCGCCGGCATGGACCGTCAGATGAAGGCGCTCAGCCGTGGCGTGGAGGTCGTGGTGGCCACCCCCGGTCGCCTCAAGGACCTCCTCGAGCGGGGCTCGCTCCGCCTCGACGACGTCAACATCGTCATCATCGACGAAGCCGACCGCATGGCCGACATGGGCTTCCTGCCCGAGGTGCGCCGTCTCCTCGACATGACCAACGCCACGCGCCAGACGATGCTGTTCTCGGCCACGCTCGACGGCGACGTCGACGTGCTCATCAAGCACTACCAGACCAACCCCGCCCATCACGAGGCCGTGTCGCTCGAGAAGCAGGGCGAGGTCACGCACCGCTTCTGGGCCGTGTCCCATGCCGACCGGATCGCGGTGGCCACGGCCATCGTCGAGCGGTCGTGGCCGGCCATCGTGTTCAGCCGCACCCGCCACGGTGCCGAGCGCCTGTCGAAGCAGCTGAACAAGGCCGGTGTGCGCGCCGAGGCCATCCACGGGGATCGCAGCCAGAGCCAGCGCGAGCGGGCGCTGGGCGCCTTCGGTCGCGGTGACGTGCACGTGCTCGTCGCCACGGACGTCGCCGCCCGCGGCATCCACGTCGACGGCGTGGCCTGCGTGCTGCAGTTCGACCCGCCGGCCACCGACAAGGACTACGTCCACCGCTCGGGCCGCACCGGCCGGGCCGGCGAGCCGGGCATGGTCATCACGCTCGTGTCGCCCGACAAGGAGAAGGACGTGCGCAAGATGCAGCGCGAGCTGCGTCGCCGCGAGCCCATCGAAGCTGCCTCGGTGGCCACCGCGTCCACGATCCTCCGGTCGGCACCGCCGAAGCCGGTCGACCGGGGCGACGGGCTCGACGGCGTATCCCGCCGCGAGCGGGCCCGCTCCGAGGACCGTCCCCGCCCCGAGCGCAAGGTGCACCGCAAGGGCGGCTCGACGGCGGGTGCCGCCGCCAAGCCCGTGGGGCAACGACGCTTCGAGTCCCAGAGTCGCGATGGTCGCCCCACCAGCGACCAGGGCAGCGACTGGAAGCCCCGCAGCAGCACCTCAGGTGCTGCGCCGAGTCGGGACGGGCAGGGCCGCGACTCGCAGCCCCGCACCGGCACCCCCGCTCGCAACGGTCAGGATCGAGCCGGCGCACCGGCCCGATCCGGTCGCCCCGGCGCAACGCCCGGCCGACGACCCGCTGGTGCAGGAGCCGCCCGTCCGGGCCGTCCCGCCAGCGGCAACGCACGCCGACGCCCGCGCTAGGGCCGCCACATCACGGACTTGTGTTGCTCAGCGGATCACGCCGCTGAGCAATGCAGGTCCTCGGTGCTCGCAATGGCACCGCTCACCACCGGTTGTTGGGTCCTCTCGCCGCGGTCGTCGCGCCCAGACGACACAAGCAGTGACCGTCAGCCGACTCGCATGGCCTGGACCGTTGTGATCAGGTCGGCGTCGCTCGGATCCTTGTCCTCGCGGTAGCCCTTGACCCGGGCGAAGCGCAGCGCCACGCCTCCCGGGTACCGCGTGCTGGTCTGCACTCCGTCGAGGGCGATCTCCACGACCAGCTCGGGCCGCACGTGCACGACGATGCCGTCCCGACTGACCTCGCGCTCGAGGAGGGCTGCCGTCTGCCACGTGAGCAGCACATCGGTGAGGCCCTTGAAGGTCTTGCCGACCATCACGAACCCGCCGTCGGGATGGCGGGCGCCGAGGTGCAGGTTCGAGAGCCAGCCCTGACGGCGACCGTGGCCCCACTCGGCGGCCAGCACCACGAGGTCAAGGGTGCGCACCGGCTTGACCTTGCGCCACGAGCCGCCGCGGCGTCCCGCGTCGTAGAGCGAGTCGAGCGCCTTCACCACCACGCCTTCGTGGCCCTCCGACAGCGCGAGCTCGAGGGCGGCCTGTGCCTCGTCGGGGTCGTTGGTGTGCACGCGTGGCACCGCCAGCGTGCCGACCAGCTCGTCGAGGCGCGCCTGGCGGACGGTGAGCGGCTCGTCGATCAGGTCGACGCCGTCGGCGTGGAGCACGTCGAAGAACCGCACGAGCAGGCCATCGGCCGCGCCGGCGGCCTCGCGGCCGACGGCACTCATCGTGTCCTGAAAGGCGCGCGGCTTGTCATCCTCGCCGACGCCCAGCACCTCGCCGTCGAGCACCACCGCCGAGGCGGGGACCGCAAGGGCGATCGCCACGACCCCAGGCAGACGGTGGGTGATCTCGTTGAGGTTGCGCGTGTAGATGCGCACCTCGTCGCCGGCCCGGTGCACCTGCACCCGCACACCATCGAGCTTCCACTCCACCGAGGCCGGGCCCGTCTTGGCCAGCGCGTCGCGCACGTCCGTGGCCGACGCAGCGAGCATCGGCTCGATGGGGTGGAGCACGGCGAGGCGAACCCCCGCCAGCTCGTCGACCCCGCCGGCGAGCGCCAGGGCGGCGGACCGAGCCAGGTCGCCCGACAGCATCGCGGCGCGACGCATCGCGGCGAGGGGCACACCAGCCGCCTTCGCGACCGCGTCGGTCATGAGCCCGGCGAGCGCTCCTTGGCGCAGCTCCCCCGTGAGCAACCGCCGGATGAAGTCGACCTCGGGGACCGTGGCACGGGCGAACAGCTCGGTGAGCTGATCGTGGCGGGCGGCGACCGAGCCGGCGCCCGATGTGGCGGCCACCGACGACAGCACGGCGTCGAGCTCCAGCACCTCGATCGAGGCGCGATCAGCCGCCGGCACGTCGACCGAGAAGGCGGTGCGCCACCCCACACCGATCCGTCCCTGCCGGGGCGCCCCGGTGAGGAACCCCACTGCGGCCTCCACCTCGTCAGGGTGCAGGGCTCGGAGCAGATCGACCAGCGCGGCCACCTTCGCCGTGCGCGAGCGCGTGGCCGCCACGGCGAGGGAGGTGTCGACGAGCGCCGCCAGCAACATCGAGCCATCGTGCCAGCCCACCAGCCAACGGCTGGGAACTTGGACGACCGTCACGCCGACGGGGCGGTCGTCCGATGTTCGTGTGTCAGCGCTGGCCGTGGTGATGGCCGGCTCGTGTGGGTCCTGCCGGGCCGCGCGGCGCGGCGCCGTTCGCAGGGTCGGTGCGGGTC